>CADDZK010000182.1 GCA_902812425.1 Actinomycetota bacterium | reverse complement strand
CTCCAGGCTCTTTATCGCCGTGATACGGCGCGACGCTCCCGCCGCCCTGCGGGGTCTCGAACGCCTCGGCGTTACCTACGCGACCGAGATACGCACGGACCTCGAGCGGGACCTTAGGGAGTTCCTCAACAAGTACTCCGCGCTCTCTGTGGGAGAGGTCACGCTGGGGCAGGCGCTCTCTGAACTCATCGCGCTCGCGCGCCGCTACAGGCTCAGGATGCCCCCCGTCTTCCCGCTCCTCACCAAGGCGCTCGTCACCGCAGAGGGGCTCGCCAGGGCCATTGACCCCACGCTCAACGTCTACGAGGTCGCGAGGCCCTACGCACAGAGGCTCCTCTCCCAGCGCTACAGGCCCGAGGCCGTGCTCGAGGTCGTCGAGGAGCGCACGCTGGAGTACGCCCGCTACGTCGAGGACTATCCCGAGCAGATCAGGCTGCTCCTCACGGAGCTCTCCGACGGAGAGCTCGAGGTGCAACTCAAACACGGCGGCCTCGACGAGCTCATCGGCAGCGTCGACGTGCTCGCGAACCGCCTCGTCTTCGCCGTCGTTACCGCAGCCCTGCTCGTCGGGTCCTCGATGCTTGGCGCTTTCGACCTCGGCGGGCCCCAGGTACCCCTCCTCGGCGTACCCGTCGTAAGCTTTATAGGGTTCACGCTCGCCCTGATACTGGCCTCGATCCTCCTGACCATAATCTTCCGCTCCAGGAGGCTGTAGGCTTCAGGAAAAGCGTTCGGAGATACGCTCTGCGCGACCACGGTCACGCGTCCGGAACCTGACACCTGTAGCCTGAGGCCCGGGACCTTGCTGGTATAATTTGCTCATGGAACCCGTTCGTACAGAGGAACTTCCCAGGAGCATACCGGCGCCTGGCGTAACCATATCTTCCCTCATCGAGAAGGTGTCGGCCTACGCCCCAGAGGGGGCGGAGGAGTTGATCGCCGACGCCTACAACGTCGCGCACGCCGCGCACAGGGGCCAGACCCGCAAGAGCGGCGAGCCCTTCGTCTACCATCCGCTCGCCACGGCCGACGTCCTGGCCGAGCTGCGTCTCGACCCGACCACGATAGCAGCGGCTTTGCTGCACGACGTCCTCGAGGACACCGGCGTGACCAAGGAGGAGCTTGAGGAGCGTTTCGGGGAAGAGGTGGCCGAGATCGTCGACGGGGTCACCAAGCTCAAGCGGCTGCCTTCGGGGAACCTGCAGGAGGCGCAGGCCGAGTCCTTGAGGAAGATGATCGTGGCGATGAGCCGCGACGTGCGCGTCATCATCATCAAGCTCGCTGACAGGCTGCACAACATGAGAACCCTCGCCTACCTCAAGCGCGAGACGCAACTACAGAAGGCGACAGAGACCCTGGAGATCTACGCTCCTCTGGCGCACCGCCTCGGTATCTACTCGATCAAGTGGGAGCTCGAAGACCTCTCCTTCGCCACCCTCCACCCGCGGCGCTACGAGGAGATAAAGAGCCTCGTCGCGGCCAGGCGGGGTGACAGGGAGGCTTTTATCAACGGGACGGCCGCGGAGCTCCTTCGTCACCTGCGCGAGACGGGCATAGAGGCCGAGGTGCACGGTAGGGTCAAGCACTTCTACTCCATCTACAACAAGATGGTCCGCCGCAACAAGGAGTTCAACGAGATCTACGACCTCGCGGGACTCAGGGTCGTCGTGCGCGAGGTGCGCGACTGCTACGGCGCTCTGGGCGTCATACATTCGATCTGGAAGCCCATCCCCGGGCGTTTCAAGGACTACATCGCCATGCCCAAGTTCAACATGTACCAGTCGCTGCACACGACGGTCATGTCCAACGAGGGGAAGCTCTTGGAGATCCAGATCCGCACCGCCGAGATGGATACGACGGCCGAGTTCGGCATCGCCGCCCACTGGATGTACAAACACGGCCTGACGGATCGTCAGGTGGACCGTCTGACGTGGCTCAAGAGCATGATGGAGTGGCAGAAGGAGACGACGGACTCGACGGAGTTCATGGAGTCCTTGAAGGGCGAGCTCGTCGCCGACGAGGTCTTCGTCTTCACGCCGAAGGGCGACGTCGTCAGCCTCCCTTCAGGGGCGACGCCCATAGACTTCGCCTACCACGTGCACACCGAGATCGGGCACAGGACCATAGGAGCCAGGGTCAACGATCGCATCGTCCCGTTGGATTCGGAGCTCGTCTCCGGCGACAGGGTGGAGATCATCACGGGGAAAAACTCGGGACCGAGCCGCGACTGGCTCGCCGTCGTCCAGAGCGGGCGGGCGCGCAACAAGATCCGGCAGTTCTTCAACAAGGCCGACCGCGAGGATAACCTGAGCCTCGGGCGGGAGAAGATCCTCGCCCTCTTGAAGAAGCGGAGGATCGGGAAGGTCCCCTCGGGCATCCTCGAAGACGTGGCGCGCTCGACCAACCACTCCTCGCCCGACGACATGCTCGCCGCCATAGGCGCCGGCGTCCTCTCCGCGGAGAACGTTGCGAGCCGTATAGTCGAGCAGGTACACCCGAAAGAGGAAGAGGAAGCCCCGAAGACGCGGAGCCCCGCCCTCGCGCCGCTCCCGCTCCCCGGCGAAGCCGACGGGACGGACGCGGAGACGGGGGTGCGGGTCATCGGGTCGAGCGGCATCCTCACGCGCCTCGCCCGCTGCTGCACCCCGATGCCCGGTGACGAGATCGTCGGGTACGTCTCTCTCGGGCGCGGTGTCGTAGTCCACTCCGCCGGCTGCGTGAACGCCCGCGCCCTGCAGGCGCGCGACCCCGACAGGTTCGTCGAGGTCGAGTGGGCGAGAGGGTCGGAGAAGCTCTTTACCGTCGAGCTGCTCGTCGAGGCCCTCGACAGGATGCACCTCCTCAAGGACATAACGGCGACGATCTCGGACGCCGGGGTGAACATCCTCTCTGCGCGGGTTGACACCATCGAGGACAGGACGGCTCTGAGCCGGTTCGCGTTCAAGGCGGCGAGCGTGCAGCACGTCGAGGAGGTAATCCGCAAGATCCGGAGCATCCCCGACGTCTACGACGTCTACAGGGTCTCCCGCGACGGCACACCCCTAGAGCGCTAGGAGGCTCGCCCGTGAGCGAGATCGAGCAGGTAACACTCTCCATGGACGGCTTCGAGGTCAACTCTTACGTCGTCCACGCCCCCGAGGGGGATATTATCGTGGACGCGGGAGCCGAGCCGGAGAAGATCCTCGGCGCCACCAGGGCTCCTATGGCTGCGATCCTGGTTACGCACGGCCACGCCGACCACGTGAACGCCCTCGAGTTCGTGCGCAGGGAGACGGGGGCTCCGATCTACATGCACCCCGCCGACGCCGAGGGGAAGGTCATGGGCTACGAGCCGCTCGAAGACGGACAGGCGCTCGACCTCGCCGGACTTGGCATCAGGGTTTTGCACACGCCGGGGCACTCCCCCGGCTCGGTCACGTTCGTGGTCGGGCACGACCAGATCGTCGGCGACCTCATCCTGCCGGGGAGCGTTGGCCGCACGGACATCCCTGGCTCTTCATGGGAGGAGATAGAAGAGTCCATCCGCAGGGTGATGCCCTTGTGGGAAGAGGAGACGTGTCTCTACGCGGGTCACGGTCCGGTGCTCACGGCAATCGAAGAGCTGAGGGCGAACCCCTACCTGCCCCCTGGTCTCTCGTGACGGACTACAGGGGACCTAGGGGAACCTACGACGTATACCCCGGCGGGAGGGAACCGCACGAGCGACCCGAGCTGTGGATCCTCGTCGAAGAGGCGGCGCGAGATCTCTTCGCCCGCTACAACTACTCCGAGATCCGTACGCCCATCTTCGAGGAGGCGAGGCTCTTCGCAAGGACGGCGGGGGAGGGCTCCGACATCGTCGTCCAGAAGGAGATGTTCAGCTTTCGGGACAAGGGCGAGAGAGAGATGGCGCTAAGGCCCGAGGGCACCCCAGGGGCCGTGCGCGCCTACATCGAGCACAACCTCTACAAGCTCGCCCAGCCCATCAAGCTCTTCTACATCGGTCCTATGTTCCGCCAGGAGCGCCAGCAGAAGGGCCGCTACAGGCAGCACACCCAGATCGGGGCCGAGGCGTTAGGCACCAACGACCCGCTGGTGGACGTAGAGGTGATCTCACTACTCTACGCGATCCACCAGGCTGTCGGGGTGAAGGATGAGGTCGTCTACCTGAACAACCTCGGCGACATGGAGACGAGGCAGGCTTACGTCCCCGAGTTGCGCGCCTACCTCCAGAGGCACAGCGGCGAGCTCGACCCTGACTCGGTTGCCCGCATGCAGACGAACCCTTTACGCACCTTCGACTCCAAGCACGAGGGTACCCAGGCCGTCCTTGCCGAGGCACCGAGGATCACCTCTTACCTGAGCGAAGACGCCTCTGAGCACCTGGCGACCGTGCGTGAGGGGCTCGAGGCGCTCGGCATACCTTACGAGATCGACGACGGTCTCGTGCGCGGTCTCGACTACTACACGATGACGGTCTTCGAGGCCAAGAGCAGCTCTCTAGGGGCGCAGGACACCGTCGGGGCCGGCGGGCGCTACAACGGCCTCATCTCCGACCTCGGAGGGCCTGACCTGGGCGGGATCGGCTTCGGTACAGGCGTCGAGCGGATGCTCCTCGCAGCAGCCTCCAGGGAGACTGGACACTCCCTCGACGTATTTTTCGTGACCCTGGCCCCCGAGGCCCGCATTCCCGCCGTTAAGCTCGCCGGTGCGCTTCGCGAAGAGGGGATCGCAAGCGACCTGGACTACGGTGGGCGCGGCATGCGGGCGCAATTTAAACAGGCCGACCGCACGGGCGCCTCATACGCCGTGATACTGGGTGAGGACGAGCTCGCGCGCGGCGTCGTCACGGTGCGAGACATGTCCTCGGGCGCCGAAAGTGTCGTGCCCGTGGCGGAGGGGGCGAAGGATCTGATCCTGGCCGTCTCCGGCTGAGCCTTGCCAGCGCTACCGCCGCGCCTGGTCGACGCCTTGCGCGCCGCCGATAACACGGTCGTTCTCACGGGCGCGGGCGTCTCCGCCGAGAGTGGTGTCCCCACCTTCAGGGAGGCCCAGACCGGACTCTGGGCGCGCTTTGATCCGCAGGAGCTCGCTACCCCCGAGGCCTTCGCCCGCGACCCCGAGCTCGTGTGGAACTGGTACGGGTGGCGGCGCAGGCTCGTTGCGGATGCCAGCCCGAATCCGGGTCACCTGGCGATCGCCAGGCTGCAGCGTCTCGTCAGCGACTTCACCCTCGTAACGCAGAACGTAGACGGTCTGCATCAGCGGGCTGGCAGCCGCGACGTGATAGAGCTACACGGCAACATCCTGCGCACGAAGTGTTCGGTAGAAGATGCCGTAGTCGAGGACTATGCCGAGGAGGAGTCGCCACCCGTTTGTCCTTCGTGCGGAGCCCCGCTGAGGCCCGATGTGGTGTGGTTCGGCGAGATGTTGCCCCCGGGAGCGCTGGAGGCGGCCTCAGAGGCCACACGAGGGGCCGAGGTGTTCCTCTCCGTCGGAACTTCCAGCCTCGTCTATCCCGCTGCGGGTCTGCCTTTCGAGGCCATCGAAAACGGGGCCATGCTCGTCGAGATCAACCCCGACGAGACCCCGCTCACACCGCACGCCGACTACTCTATCCGCGCTTCGGCCGGTGAAGTTCTGCCGCGCCTGATCGCAGCTCTTTCCCAGTAGTCTGTCTTACGTTCGGGGGTACGCTACAGAGTGGAGATCTGTCAGAAGGACCGCGCCAGAGCCCGATGATGAGCCACACGCTCAACGCTCTGGACAACGGTGAAGTCATAGGCCGCTACGGGCGTCTTGTGTTCGGCGCACCTCGAAGCCGCAGTTTAAAGCCCCTGCAGCCTTCCTCCCTTACTCGACAACTAGGCTCTCGGGAGAAGGAGCACAACGCTCCCCTGTAGCGTAGAATAATTCGAAGATGAGCGAGACAGACCACAGTGGTGCAAACCAGAGTGGTGAGGCCCAGCACGAGCGCCTCAACCGCCAGTTCAGCGAACTTCTTCAGGAGTCCCGTACGGCAATACTGGGGGTGCAGGTACTCTTCGTCTTTCTGCTCAGGGTGCCGTTCTCCCAGCGGTTCCCCTCCGTGAGCTCGCTGCAGGAGTATGTCTTCTATGCCACCTTACTTTGCACTCTTCTCTCCGCACTGTTGCTTATGTCTCCCACTCCTCACCACCGCATACTGTGGCGTCAGCACGAGAGAGGAAAAAGGCTTGAGTTGGGAAACCACATGATAATTGCGGGGTTATCCTGTCTCGCCCTGTCGATCCTGGGCGTAGTGTTCCTGATAAGCGACTTGGTGGTCGGAGGAGCCGGGGCAGCGGTGGCCGCCGTGAGCATCGGTTTGGTGTTCTTGTGGGTGTGGTACGGACAGCCTCTCCTTCGTATGAGAGATTAGTCTGCTGGCACCACTAAGACCGAGCGAGCCGTATACGAGGCCGCGGGACCCGGAAGAGGGAGCGTGGATCGAACGAGACCGGTGGGTTACACCACCCCTTTATGCAGCCCTCTTGCGCAGTAGAGTCCAGTTTGCGCGCTCTCGGGAGAAGGCGAACGCGCTGTCCTCGAAGCGGGAGAGGTCGTTCTCCTAGACGTAGACGGAGACGAGGACTTCCCATCCTGCTCATGTACTCCATCTCGAAGTCGTAAAGAGGACTGGGGCACAGCGAAGGCCGGGCGCCCGGATGATGTCGAATGCCCTAGGAGAAAGTGGCGACCCGGCCTATGAGAGAAGACGCAGGACGGATATGAGAGTATCTTTGCGAGAGAACGCTCTCAAGCCCGTTCCCGGTCGAGGATACTCTAGGAGGCATGCTGGCCTGAAGACATCTGCCGGGTGGCATATCTTTTGAAAGACAGTATAAGGGCCGGGGCTCGAAAGCCCCGGCCCTCTGCTTAGACTAAAGTTGCTAGGAGAACTTTAGAATCCGCCGTTCCACTGCCACTGGTCTATGGTGAGGCTCTGATCTATCGCCGCGTCCGCAGCGGTGGCAACGCCGCTGGCGCTGGAGGTGGCATCCCCCTGCTGCGTCTGCAGAGCAGCCGCAAACTGGAACTGCGGAGCACTCATGAAGTCCACGTCCACGTCGCCGCCTACCGCCGTGTCCGCGAAAGAAGGGGCGGCTGCCGCAATCATCAACACCAGCATGGCCCCCGTTGCAGCGAGTCTCTTCATTCCTTGCTCCCTTCGTCGAGTCGTTATGGCGCCAAACATTATGGCCTTAGCCGGGTCGATCGCGCATCACTCATTTTGCGTATCTTTCTCTAGCCCATTTTGCGTGCTTCGCTAGATATGGAGCCACACGGCGGCCGAGGAGACCAGGCGAAGCCAGCACGCAGAAGACCTGCTCCGTAACTAGAGGACACTATAGACAACGCGAAAGGATGGAGATCTCGCTCAAACGGCGCATAAATTCTAAGACCGCGACGTAGCGAAGGGTCGGAGCCCCGTATGGGGACCCCGCAACACCTTGACGGCGCGAAGCCAGGGTCCGTATTCTACGGGGCGGTCTCGCGCTCGATGCGCTCCACCTCTTCGCGGGGGATGTGGACCGCGCCGGCGAACCTGTCGGCCTTGAGTACCCCGCGGTCCACCATATCCTGGACCTTCGTACGAGTGAGGCCGAGATACTCGGCCGCCTCCGACACGGTGACTTGCTTGCGGTTTTCGTCTTCCACCTAAGGTAACCTCCTCGTCCGGCAAACGCTGGGCCCGGGACACCCCATAGGATACCCTAGTCCGATCCAGCCGTGGTTCGGCAGCCGCACGGCTTATGACCTCCGAAGCTCTACTATATGCACATAGGACCGGAGTCATGCAGGGTGCAGATTTTCCGAGAACACTCCTTTTCCACGCACCCGGGGGAATAGAGATCAAAGCTCTAGTTGTTGCCTTCACCGGGACGGGCCGCGGGGTCGGAGCCGCGCTCGCCTTCGGGACTGCGGCGCAGGGCTATGTGGAGCTCCTTCAGTTGCTCTTCGGAGACGGGGCCAGGGGCGTCCATCATCTCGTCGCGCGCCGCCTGGGTCTTCGGGAAGGCCATTACCTCGCGGATATTCGGCTGGTCCGTGAGAAGCATGACCAGACGGTCCACCCCCGGTGCGATCCCGCCGTGCGGCGGTGCTCCGTAGC
>CADDZK010000181.1 GCA_902812425.1 Actinomycetota bacterium | reverse complement strand
TTACGACTCATAGGTTCTCACCTCCAGCGGAGCCCGCGGGCGTCTCGATGCCCTCTGCAGCGAGCGCCCGCAACTCCTGTCCGACCTTCTCGACCTGCGACTCGGCTTCACGCTTACGCATCGCGAGGAAGCTTGGCCCCCCGGCCCTATTTTCGAGCACCCAGTCCTTGGCCCACCTGCCGCTCTGGATGTCCGCGAGTATGCCGCGCATCCTCTCTTTTGCGGCTTCGTCGATGATCTTCGGCCCGGCCGTGTAGTCGCCGTACTCGGCCGTGTTGGAGATCGAATAGCGCATCCCAGCCAGGCCGCCCTCGTAGATGAGGTCGACGATCAACTTCAGCTCGTTCACGCACTCGTAGTAGGCAAGCTCGGGCTGGTAACCCGCCTCGACGAGCGTCTCGAAGCCGGCTTTGAGGAGAGCCGAGAGACCGCCGCACAATACTGCCTGCTCGCCGAAGAGGTCGGTCTCCGTCTCCTCTGCGAAGGTCGTCTCGATGATGCCTGCCCGCCCGCTCCCGATGCCGCGGGCGTAGGAGAGGATGACGTCCCTCGCCTGCCCCGAGGCGTCGTTCTCGACGGCGAAGAGCGAGGGCATCCCCTTGCCCTCGACGTAGAGGCGCCTGAGTACGTGGCCAGGTCCCTTCGGGGCTACGAGGCCGAGGTCTACCTCGGGAGGAACCACGATCTGGTTGAAGTGGATGTTGAAGCCGTGGGCAAAGAGCATGAGGTCTCCCTCGGAGAGGTTCGGCCCGACCTCGGCCTCGAAGACGGCGGGCTGCTTCTCGTCGGGGAGGAGCATCATTATTACGTCTGCTCCCTGCACGGCCTCCGCGATGGTCTTTACCGGCAGGCCGTCCCCTTCGGCCTTAGCCCAGCTCTTCGAGCCCTCGTATAGCCCGACTGTTACGTCGCAACCGGACTCTTTCAGGTTCAGGGCGTGGGCGTGGCCCTGGCTGCCGTAGCCGAGGATCGCGACCTTTCTGGTCGTGATCTCATTCCCTATATCTCCCTCGCGATATACCCGTGCCATCTAAACTCCTCCCCGGGCTTCCGGACGGGCCACAGGACCCAGCCGAACGATGTCTTCTACGCTCTCGCCCAGAGAGGCGAGGAAGTCCTCGACCTCCTCGGGCTCGCCCGAGGCGACGACCATCCCGCCGCCCTCGTGGGCTTCTATGCGTGACCTTTCGGCTGCGGCGCGCCAGTCTCCCTGCGTCCAGATCAGGGCGACCTCTACCATCTCTGCCGGTCCCGCCTCGCTCACGTCTTCGAGGGCAGAGATGAGGGCCGTGTAGCGCTGCGCCGCCTCGGGCGGGCAGTCGAACAGTATCGTTGCCCGCATCCCTTCTCCGTCGCGCCCGAGCGTGAAGCCGGCGACGGGCATCCGCTTGCTCTGGAGCGTCATCAGAATACGGTTCAGGGCGAGCATCCCGCCCGTGAAGCGGACCTCGATGGTGTTCGTGGCGACGCCTGTGGTGTGCTCAGGCACCGTCTTCCTCGATCATCTCGTTGACGGACATGCCCGATGGGATCATGGGGTAGACGTTGGCCTCGGGGTCGATGTGGAAGTCGAGGATGGTGCAGCCTTCCTGCTCCTGCGCCCACCTGACAGCAGCCTCGACGTCGTCGCCCTCCCTGACGGTGCGCCCCGCGAGCCCGTAGGCCGCGGTGAGCTGCTCGTAGTCGGGTCCCGTTATCGGCGTCTCGGAGTAGCGGCGGTTGTGGAAGAACTGCTGCCACTGGCGGACCATGCCGAGGTAGCCGTTGTTCAGGATGGCGACCTTTATGTTCAGTCCGAAGTCCCTGATCGTCGCGAGCTCCTGGATGTTCATCTGGAAGCCGCCGTCACCGGCCACGACCCAGACGGGATCTTCGGGATAGGCGAACGCAACGCCCATCGCCGCCGGAAGCGCGAAGCCCATCGTGCCCAGGCCACCGCTCGTGATGTGGCTGTTCGGCTTCGTGAACTTGAAGAACTGGGCGGCCCACATCTGGTGCTGCCCGACGTCGGTGACGAGCCGCAGATCAGGGCCCGCGGCGGCCTTTATGGCGTCCATCACCTGGATCGGACCGTACTCGTCCCGCGCCGCCTCCTGGCGGTGCCTCTCCGGTTCCTGGCTCTTTGCGAGTTCTTTGCGCCATTGCTCGCACCCTTCGCCCTCGGGGATATCGTCCAGGTGGCCGAGGATAGAGCGCATCGCGGCCTTCGCGTCAGCCGCAATACCTATGGTCGGCTTTATGACCTTGCCGAGCTCCGATGGGTCGACGTCGATGTGGATGACCTTCGCGTTCGGGGCGAACTTGTGGGCTGCGCCCGTGATCCTGTCGTCGAAGCGCATCCCGACCGCGAAGAGGAGATCCGAGCGGTCTATGGCGCGGTTGACGCTGGCCTGACCGTGCATCCCAGGCCAGCCCAGATACAGTGGATGATCGTCGGGAAAGGCGCTTATGCCGAGGAGCGTCGTCACGACGGGGATGCCCGTCCGCTCGGCGAGGAGCCTCAGCTCCATCTCCGCGCCACCGAGCGTGACGCCGTGTCCGGCCAGGATGAGTGGGCGCTTCGCGCTCCTGAGGAGCATCGCCGCCCGCTCCAAACCAGGCGACTCGACGGGAGGCGCCGCCTCCCTCAGCCGCCTGTAGCCGTTGTCGCTCGTGGCAGCGAACTGGACGTCCTTGGGAACGTCCACGAGGACCGGACCTGGCCTGCCGGAGCGGGCGATCTCGAACGCCCGCCGCATCGTGGGGTAGAGCTCGTCGGGGTCCTCGACGAGGAACGAGTGCTTGGTGAAGGGCAGCGTCATGCCCATGACGTTCGTCTCCTGGAAGGAGTCCTTGCCCATCGCGGGGCGCCCGACCTGACCCGTTATGGCCACCAGCGGCACAGAGTCCATCTGCGCCGTCGCGAGCCCGGTAACCAGGTTCGTCGCCCCCGGTCCGCTCGTCGCCACGCACACCCCGACCCTGCCCGTCGCCCTCGCGTAGCCGTCCGCCGCGTGGGCCGCCGCCTGTTCGTGGCGGGTCAGGATGTGTCTCAGCGGGTAGTCGGGGAGGGCGTCGTAGAAGGGCATGATCGCACCCCCCGGGTACCCGAAGAGGTACTCGACCCCTTCGTCGAGTAGCGCCTCGCATATCGCTTCGCTGCCTGTGCGCGGCTTGTATTCGATGTTGAAAGCGGTGTTTTCCACGGTTTACCCCGTTCTTGATAGAGTCTTGTCCCTGCCTTGCCGTAAAGAACGGGACGTGCCCGTCTTGCGGCGACTTTAGGCGGACCGGAGAACGCCGTCCCGGCCCGCCCGGCTAATTAGTCGTAGGGCGGACGGTACGGCTACCGTGGATACTCGCGGGTGGATGGGGGGAGCGAGCAGGCGCAAGATCTTGAGCATCAAGCCCGAGACCTTCTTCTGCGCCGCTTTCGAGACTTCCGTCAAATCTCCTCGCTCGCTCTTAGCCCGCAAGTGGGGTGAAGGGTTACACAACGGTAGAGGGTTGTCAAGGTCATGGGCCGTTTAGTCTCGCAGGTTCGGGGCAAAAAGAAACAGATTGTAAGAAACGTGTATCAAAGGACGGTTTTTTGAGCAAAGTTGGGGTGGATCGTCGTACGGTCGTGCTGGCGCTGTTGTGTGCCGCGCAGTTCATGGTAGTTCTTGACTTCTCGATAGTCAACGTGGCGCTGCCTGCGATCAGGGACGAGTTCGGGCTATCGAGGGAGGGGTCGCAGTGGATCATCACGGGCTACGTCCTGACGTTCGGGGGATTTCTGCTGCTCGGCGGGAGGGTCGCCGACATCTACGGCAGGCGGCTGGTCTTCGTGGCCGGACTCTGTGCTTTTGCGGCGGCCTCGCTGGCGGGTGGGCTGGCGTCCTCGGCTGAGGTCCTCATCGGGGCGCGTGCGGTGCAGGGTCTCGGGGCTGCCGCCGTCGCACCGGCCGCTCTCTCCATCCTCACGACGACCTTCCGCGAGGGGGCCGAGCGCAATCGTGCACTCGGGATCTGGGGCGGGGTGGCGGCGGCCGGTTTCTCTTCAGGCGTCATCCTGGGCGGCTTTCTGACGGAGATCTTCGGCTGGGAGTGGGTGATGTTCGTCAACGTCCCTATAGGCTTCGCCGCTGCCGCACTCGCTCCCCTGGTCCTCGACATAGACGTCGGGGAGATGGGGGGACGGACCCTAGACGTTCCCGGTGCTCTCTTCGCCACCGTTGGGCTCGTCGCACTCGTATACGCGCTATCGGGTGCCGGGTTTGCGTCGGTGCGTTTTCTGGTCTCGCTCGGTCTCGCGCTGACGTCTCTGGGGGCGTTCTGGATCGTCGAGTCGAGGTCGCGGGATCCGCTCGTGCCGCTTGGCGTTTTGCGCAGCAGGACGCTCGCAGGTGCGAACGTCGTCGGGCTGCTCATCATCGCTTCCGCGGCGCCGATGATCTTCCTCGTCACGCTATACATGCAGCGGGTGCTTGGCTACTCGGCGATAGTGGCCGGCCTCGCATGGCTGCCGCACGGCCTCACGAGCATCTTCGCCTCCCACGTCGGGGGGCGGCTGGCGACCCGCTTCGGCGTGAGGGCCACCCTGCTCGGGGGGCTGGCCGTGCTCGCGACGAGCCTGGTCCTCCTTAGCCGCGTCTCCGCCGCCGGCGGCGGCTTCTGGACAGATCTTCTGCCGGGGACGCTGCTCGTCTCGTTCGGGATCGTGCTGCCTCTGGTGGCCGTCTCCGTTGCCGCCACCTCGGGGGTCAAGGACGCCGAGCAGGGCCTCGCCTCGGGGTTGCTCAACACGACCCAGCAGATCGGGGCCGCGCTCGGGCTGGCGCTGCTCGTCGCCATCTCCGTGACCCACACCGAGACTGTGGCTGCGTCAGGCGCCCCCCAGGCGGAGGCGCTGGTCCAGGGGTTCCGCTACGCGCTGGCCTTCGGCGCCGCGTTCCCTTTGCTTGGCGCCCTCATCGCCCTGTTCTCCCTCCACGAAGAGCGTCTCGGGTAGGCGAGTGCCTGGCTGGCAGCGATGCCCGATCTATCTAGATCCGGAACGGACCAGGGATGGCGTCGAGCTTCGGCATTACCACGCGGGCTATGGTGGCGAAGGGGGAGGGTTTGCAGGCCTGGGCGACGCCGACGTCGGCGCGGATGCTCAGGAGGATAAAAGCGTCTTCGAGGTCAAGTCCCCACTCGCCGGCGAGGAGGTAAGCCGCTTCGCGGAAGGCCTCGCGCATCGCGTCAGGGAACTCGGTGGCTGTGCCGTGGGCGATCCAGGCTTCAGCAGTCTCGCTCACGGGCCACGCGCCCTGCTTGCCTTTAAGTAGGTCGAAACGGACCGTAACCTCGCCTGCTATCTCGATTCCTGTGCCGCAGATCTCACCGTCGCCCATGCTCGCGTGCATGTCCCCTACGCCGAACATCGCGCCCCTCTGGCGGACGGGGAAGTAGATCTTCGTCCCTATCCCGTGCAGGTGGTCGTCGAGGTTGCCGCCGTGCTGGCCAGGCATGGCGTTCGTGATCTCCTCGCCTCCCGTCGCCACACCGACGACACCGACCATCGGCCTCATGGGGAACCGGATCTCGTCGTTGAAGTGGACGATGCCGTCCCGGACGGGGAGCACCTTCGTGACGGGCGACTCGACTATGTCTATGAGCTGGCCGTAGCCGGGGATGATGGTGGCGACGCCCTGGGGACCAGGCCTGATGTCCAGGATCTCCACGATCAGGCTGTCCCCAGGCTCTGCGCCGCGGACGGCGACGGGACCCGTGGCGGGGTTGACCTTCGAGAAGTCTATGTCTGTGACCAGATCATGCTCGGTCTGTATCTGGCCGGAGAAACAGTCGTGTGTCTCGAAGGTGACGACGGCGCCGGGGTCCACTTCGAGGACGGGCTTCATCTCTGGGCCGAAGCTGAACACGGCCTCTTCCTTCGGGATCACGTGGTCAACCCTGTCTATGGACTGGGTCATCTCTCTATCTCCTCTCTGCTTCTGGGGCGAGTGTCTCGTCTTCGACGAAGACCTCCTCGGCCTGGGCTATGGCCTGTGGACGCTGGGAGGCTGCGAGCCCGAGCGCCACGAAGCCGAGCACTATCCAGATTACGGCGAAGTAGTTGCCGAGCCGCACCGGGTAGTCGGGCAGGGGGGCGAACTGATAGTAGAGTGGGGCCAGGAGGATCAGGATGGCGAGAACCGGGAACACGCCGTGCAGGAGCACGTTGAACTCATCCCGCCGCTCACGCAGGTAGAAGACTATGGTGCTCACACACACGGTCATGTACACCAGGATCACGACGATGGTCACCGCCGTAGCGATGATGCTGAAGCCCCCGACGGGATCGAAGGCGGCCCCGAGCACGAGGGCGACGACGAGGGCGAGTATCGACTGGGCTATGATCGCCACGTGCGGCGTGCGGTGCTCGGGGTGGGTGCGCCCGAATGCGCTCGGCAGCACGTGGATGCGGCCCATCGCGTACATCACGCGGGTCGCCGCGTTGACGCCGGCGTTGGCGTTGGCGATGGCGCTGTTGGCGATGGCGAGGAAGATGATCACCCACCCTGCCCCCCAGAAGGTCTTCGCCATGGTGGTCCAGGGGTCGGGGTTCTCGGCGTAGGAGCTCATCTTGCCGAAGCCCCACCCCATCACAGAGGCGTAGGCGCTGAGCAGGTAGAAGAGACCGATCACGAGCGCCGAGGCGAGGACCACCCTGGGTATAGTGCGCCTGGGGTTGCGGGCCTCCTCGCCCAGCGGGGCCGCCGCTTCGAACCCGATAAACGCGAGGATGGAGAAGACCATCCCTTTGAACACCCCTGACCAGGTACCTTCGAGCGAGTTCGCCGGGTTGAACACCCCGAGCGTGTTCTCGCCGCCCGCGGCGAAGATCATGTACAGGCCGAGGGCGAGGAAGACTGCTATCTCGAAGATCCCGAGCACGATGCCGGCGTTGGTAGAGAGCCTGACGCCGAAGTAGGTGAGGTAGAAGACGAGGGCCGCGGCCACGAGCACCCACACCCACCACGGTATGTTTATGCCGAGCCTGTTCTGGAAGACGTCAGCCGTCGTCGCGGCGAAGACGAGGTACAGGAGCGGGGCGACGAGCGGTTCGGCAAGGAGGAAGGCCCACCCGACGAGGAAGCCGACCTTCGGCCCGAGGGCGCGGCTGGTGTAGGTGTAGAGACCCCCCGCCGAGGGCATCTGCTTGGCGAGCTGGCCTACGGAGTTGGCTATGAGAAGCGCCACCCCGAGGGCGAGAAGCACAGAGAGCGGCAGGACAGGTCCCGCGAAGGAGAAGCCCACCAGAAGGGAGAAAGCAACCGCCGCAGCGGGGGCCATGTGTGTGATCGACTGGAACAGCACCTGTGCGAAGCCGATGGAGTGCTCCCGCAGGTGGTCGAACCTTTGCTCTGTTTCCATCTCCAACCTCCCTCAACTAAAGATGAGCATCGGAATAAAAGATACATCCAGACCATGCCCGTTGCCAGAGAGCCGTAAGGACCGGTAATACCAGAGCGAAGAGCGGGCCCGAAGGTACTCGCCCGGTCAGTAGCCAGGGAGCTGTCCCGCTCCCATCTACTCAGCAAGAAGCTGAAATGCTGATCCCTGACGCCGCGATCTGCAGAAGTACCTTCTGCAGATCGCTCTAGAGTACGGGCACGGGGCTCGGGACGGGGATCTCTTCGGGTGGCTCTACCCGCGCCCCAGCGAGATCCACGTCCAGCGCCCAGGACTCGGCGCGCACGTCTCGCTCCTCGAAGGCGACCCGCATAGCGGAAGCTATCTCCGTGGCCCTCGCCTCGGGCGCGAAGGCCAGGACGGTGGGACCGGAGCCTGAGAGGCAGGCGCCGTAGGCGCCGCTGGTAAGAGCCGCTTCTATGACCTCTTCAAGGCCGGGGATGAGGTGGGAGCGGTAAGGTTGGTGGAGACGGTCCTGCATCGCGACGCGCAGGAGGTGGTACTCGCCGGTAGCCAGGGCCCCCAGCAGAAGACCCGAGCGACCCACGTTGAAGGCGGCGTCACGGTGTGGGACCGAGTCGGGTAGCGCGCGGCGGGCCGCCGTGGTCGAGACGGCGAAGTCGGGGACGGCGACGACGACCTTCAGGTTCTTCGGTTCGAGGCGCACGGCGCTCACGCCCACAGGCGTGAGGGTCCCGATCACGAGCCCGCC
>CADDZK010000180.1 GCA_902812425.1 Actinomycetota bacterium | reverse complement strand
GATCGAAGGCCAGATCCAACACATCTACGAGGAGTTCAAGGACCGCGTCGTGCGTGGCCGCGAGATGGAGCTTCCCGTGCTCGAAGATATCGCCGGCGGGAGGGTGTGGTCGGGTTCTGAGGCCCTGGGCCTGGGGCTGGTGGACGAGACCGGCGGTTTCAGGGAGGCATTGCGCAAGGCCAGAGAACTGGGCGGCATAGAGCGGGACGTACCGGAGGCGCTGGCGAAGGTCACGCCACCTCGCGGCGGACGCCCTTCGCCGGGAGAGCCCGCTGAGGCACTGAGGGAGATGATAGGGGAGACCTGGGATGCGCTCTCCGAGCTTCGCGCCGGCGGGGTCTGGGTGCTCTCGCCGTACGAAATCTCCGAAGACTGATAGCATCTTCTGCTGTGGTCGTTATTTAGAAGGAACGTTCAGAAGGAACTTTGAGAAGGAATCGTTTTTGAGTGAGATCTCCAATAAAGGCGTAGACCGGCGGGCGATGGCTGGCCTCTCGGCGGGGCACCTGTTCACCGACCTCAACCAGGGCGCTGTGGCCGCGCTCTTGCCTTTCCTCATCTCGGAGAGGGGGCTCTCACTGGCGGCCGCAGGCGCCCTCGTCTTCGCCGCGACGGTGAGCTCCTCGATCGTGCAGCCGCTCTTCGGCATCTTCTCAGACAGGCGGCCCAAGCCGGCCCTGATGCCGCTCGGCGTCTTGCTCGCCGGATGCGGGCTCGCGCTCGTCGGCGTGGCCCCGAGCTATCCCCTGATCCTGCTCTGCGTCGTGGTCAGTGGGATCGGGGTGGCCGCGTTCCACCCCGAGGCGGCGCGATTCGCCAACTACGTCTCGGGCTCCGGCAGGGCGCGCGGGATGAGCTTCTTCTCCGTCGGGGGCAATGCAGGCTTCGCCCTCGGCCCCGCGCTTACCACGCCGCTCGTCGTCCTCTTCGGCCTGCCGGGAACACTGTTCCTCGCGCTGCCCGCCACCCTCATGGCCGCCGTGCTGTTGCACGAGATCCCGCGTATGCTCGGGTTCAAACCGGAGACGGTCGAGAGTGAGGGGGAGAGAGTGGCCGCCGCACCCGAGCACTGGGGTTCCTTCGTGCGCATGATCGGGGTAGTCATAGTCCGCTCCTTCGTCTACTTCGGGCTCGTCGCCTTCGTGGCTTCGTACTACGAGCGCGTGCTCCACGAATCCCCCGCCCTCGGGAATGCGGCCCTCACGCTCATGCTCGCGGGGGGTGCCGCGGGGACCCTGATCATGGGTCCCCTCGCCGACAGGTTCGGCAGGCGCACGATGGTGGGTATCTCGATGCTGCTCTTGCCGCCCCTGATCTTCTGCTTCACGCTCGCCGGTCCTTTCCTGGGCATGGCGTTGCTCGTCCTCGTCGGCGCCGACACGGTGGGAACGTTCGGCATCACGGTGGTTATGGGACAGGAGTACCTGCCCGGACGCATCGGGCTCGCGGCAGGCATCACGATGGGCCTCTCGATCGGGCTCGGCGGCGTCGGCGCCCCTATACTCGGCCTCGTCGCTGATAGCGCCGGGCTCTCCGTCACCATGCTGCTGATAGCCGCCCTCCCCGTACTCGGGTTTATCCTCGCCCTGACCCTGCCCCGCGGTGGGCGGGTCTCCACCTGAGGGAAGGGCCGCATGGGTTCGTGTCACCGAACACCATCGCGTCTGAGTGGGTCGAGTACCATATCGCGGATGAAACCGCTGTTTAGAGAAGATCTCCCGCGAGGGTGAGGGTATTCCATCGCATAGGCGTCTTCGCCTACCGCTTTAGGTGGGCTATCCTGCTGCTCTGGGGCGCGCTCCTGATAACGAGCGCCTTCTTCGCCCCCGAGCTCTCGGGGAGGCTGAAGGGTGGCGGGTTCGAGGGCTCGAACTCCGAGGCCGAACGCGTGCAGAACCTGATGTCGGGCGAGTTCGGCCTCTCTCCAGCGACCCTGACGGTGGTCTTCACCGGCGATGGTCTCCCTGCCCGCAGTGAAGAGTTCCAGAGGGCCGAGGAGAAGGCGCTGGCGGGCGTGCGCAAGCTGGACGACGTACGCCACGTCACCTCCTACGCCACCTCCAAAGACCCACGCTTTATCTCCAAAGATGGGAAGAAGTCATACGCCGTGATCTCCTTCGACGTCTCCATCGACGAGACGCGCAACGCGGTGGCGGACGTTAGAGACAAGGTCCGTTCCGACGAGCTCGAGAGCTACGTCACGGGGGCACCGGCCGTCTACCAGGACCTCGAAGAGGCGAGCAACGAGGACGTGAGGCACGCGGAGAAATATGCCTTCCCGTTCGCCGTCGTAATACTCATCGTCGCCTTCGGCACGCTCGTGGCCGCCGGGGTGCCTGTGCTGATAGGGGGCGCGAGCGTGCTGACCGCGCTCGCCGTGCTGTACTTCATAACGGGCTTCTACGACATGTCCGTGTTCACGCTGACGCTCTCGACGATGCTGGGGCTCGGGCTCGGCATAGATTACGCACTGTTCTTCGTGAGCCGTTTCAGGGAGGAGCTTGAGGACTACCCGACCGCTGAGGCGGTGCCTCGCACGGTGGCGACCGCAGGCAGGTCCATCTTCTTCTCGGGGACGGCGGTCCTGATCGGGCTCTCCGGCCTCCTCTTCTTCCCTTTTATGTTTATGCGTTCGATCGGGGTGGCCGGCGTCGTCGTTGTCTTCGTCTCGGTCTCCGCCGCGCTGACGCTACTGCCCGCCCTCCTCGGCGTCCTGGGAGCACGGGTGAACAGGCTCGCCATCAGGCGCAACAGGGGCGGGGTTGGGACGGCGTTCTGGAGCCGCAGCGCCGAGATCGTGATGCGCCATCCCTTCGTCGTGATCCTGCTCGCAGCGGCGATCCTCGCCACCCTGCTCTATCCCGTGGGCCACATGAAGGTCGGCATCCCGGAGGCGAGCGTCCTGCCGCAGAAGTACGAGTCCCGCGCCGGAGACGACATCCTGAAGAAGAACTTCGAGTACGCCACCCTGAACCCCATGGAGATCGTCGCAACCCTGAACAGGGACCCCCTCAGCGCAGACGGTCTCGCCGAAACGAGGGAGCTGGGCGACAGGATCGCCCATGCCGACGGAGTCTCCCGCGTCGAGAGCGTCTACACGGTCGCACAGACGGCTGCGAAGAACTACGCCAGGCACGTCACCAGCGCCCGTGAGCAGGCGCAGGCCGAGGCCGCCAAGAAGGTAGACGGGCTCGTGCAACAGCAGATAGAAGAGCAGACGCAGAAGCGAACCGATGAGGCCGTGAACCAGCAGCTCTCGCAGATACGGACTACCTACGGCACCGTCCCGCCTGGGACCGAGGAGCGGCTCAGGGCCGAGATCGAACCTCGTGTAGCGAGCGGGGTGCGCGCCTCCGAGGGCCGCATAAGGGACGAGGTCGAGCGTCGCGTTAACGAGGAGGTGAACCGCAGGGTACCGAAACTTCCAGAGGGGATCTCCGCCGACGGCAAGGTTACGCCCGAGGGTGTCTCGAACTTTCTGAAGCTGCCGGCGGCCAGAGACTCCAAAGACCTGCAGAACGCCCTTGACTCGTATACGGCGGGGGACAGGACGTTGCTTCGGGCGGTGACCGAGGCGAACCCTTACACCCAGAACGCCTACGCCGCCGTCGATGCCGTGCGCGCGGTCGAGCCGCCCGACGGGACGAGCTTCCTCGTCGGCGGGCTCTCGGCGGGCCAGGAGGACTTCATATCCAGCCTGTACGGCAAAGCGCCCTTCGCAGCGGCCTTCGTCATAGGGGTGACGTATCTGATATTGCTCGTCACCTTCCGCTCCGTGTTCATCCCGCTGAAGGCCGTCGTCGTGAACATCCTGAGCCTGACGGCGAGCTTCGGGGCTATGGTCTTCGTCTTCCAGGACGGGCACCTCTCGGGCCTTTTGAACTTCACGCCTTTGGGCTTCGTCGACGCGACGCTCCCCATACTGATGTTCTGCACGATCTTCGGGGTCTCCATGGACTACGAGGTCTTCCTGCTCTCGCGCATCAGGGAGGCCTACGAGAACGGTGACTCGAACACGGCGAGCGTCTCCAAGGGCCTCGTCGCGACGGCCGGGATCATCACCTCCGCGGCGGCGATCATCATGGTCGTGACGGGTGCCTTCGCCTTTACGGGAATCATTCTGACCAAGGCCATCGGGCTCGGCCTCGCCGTCGCCGTGTTCGTCGACGCGACGCTGATCCGTATCCTCCTCGTCCCCGCCACCATGCGTATCCTCGGTGACTGGAACTGGTGGCCCGGAGGACGCAAGAGGACGTTCGGTGCGACCCCGGAAAATCCACATGCAGGCGACTGAGCCGCCGGACGAAAGGTCTCTCAAATCCGCCGAACGCCATATAACTTTAGTTAGGATCAATTCTTGATCTTGCTGTATACCGAGGATAGACTGTAGTCGATGTTGGAGTTCGAGCGGATACTCAAGGACCGGGGCTACCGGCTCACGAACCAGCGGCGCATCATCGTACGCGAGCTGGAGGGGGAGCGGCACCTTTCTGCGGAGGAGATCTACGACCGGGTCAAGGGAGAACATCCCGAGCTTGGTCTCTCCACGGTGTACCGGACACTGGACCTTCTGACCGAGCTCGGCATCGTGCGCAAAGAGGACTTCGGCGAGGGCTACTCGCGCTACGAGCTCACGACCGAGCGTATGCACCACCACGCCCGCTGCAGCGAGTGCGGTGCCGTCATCGAGTTCAACGAGGAGCTCATGGAGTACCTGGCCCTGCAGGTAGAGCGGGAGACCGGTTTCGTCACGGACTGGCACGAGATCACACTGCATGGTCGCTGCGCGAACTGCTCGGCGTAGAGAGTGCCAGAGGCGCGAACAACTTTTTCGTATTTGCCATTGAATTAATCTGGCACGTCTGCCTAAAGTGTACGGGCTGCACAACATGTAGTGTGTGGACAGCACCCTGGAGGGGAAACAGTGAGGCGACTCAGCACGTTCGTCGCCGCCTCGGTATTGGCGGTCATCGCAGTAGGAATTTTCGCCGGATCGCTCTTCGCGCAGACGAGCCAGGGGGTATACGCGGCCTGCGGGCCCGGGCAGCGTGAGATCCAGGCCTCCGACCTTCCCGAGGTCGTCGACCAGGACAGGTGTCCCGTTGGTGGCAGGGAGATCGTGGACGGTGGGGTCTCCGCGGTCGTCCCCGGGCCGGGGGAGAGCGTCTTTGCGGAGGCGATGTCGCAGCGGGGCGACGAGACCCTCGAGGTCAGCAACCCTGCAGGCGACATGCTGATCCTCGGTGAGGTCGGGAGCGAGGCCGGGGCGCAGGAGGGCTCAGGGACGTACACGACGCAGTCCTCTGGGCCCGGAGCGTGCAGCGACACGTACCGCAACCCGTGGGAGCCGCGGCTGTACCACTATCTCCGCTACTACTTCAATCGGAGGAGCACGCCCTCCTACCTCTCCGATCTCGGGGTCGCGCGCGCGATAAAGAAGGCGGGCAACAACGTCAGCAGGGTCAGGGATAGCTGTGGCGTGCCCGACAGAGTGCCGGCCGTCCTGAAATACAGGGGGGTCACACGGACGTCGGTGAATATGGATGCGGGCGGCACGTGCAGGGCGAACGACCACAAGAGCGTCGTAGGTTTCGGTGACCTCCCTGTAGGCTACACGGGCAATACCTGTATATGGTCCTGGATCCAGGACGGCCCAAACAGGATCAACTCCGCCGACGTGAGGCTGAACGAGGACGATTATCGCTGGACGACGAGGGTTACGAGTTCGTGCAGGGGAAGGCGCGACGTGGAGTCGACGATGACCCACGAGCGTGGCCACACCTTCGGACTGGGCGACGTTCCGGAGTCCTCTCACCCGAACCTGACCATGAGCTCAAGGAGCAACGGCTCCTGCCAGATTTCGGAGCGGAGCCTCGGGAAGGGCGACGCCATCGGCCTTAACGAGAAGTATTAGTCACGATAAAAAGTGCCTGAATTCTAGACGCTGAACTTCATGCCGTCTTCTGCAACGAGGACCTCGCCGTCATAGCCTCTTCCTACGTCAGAGGGTAGAGAAGGGGTGTCCACGGCCGGATAGAGGTGGGTGACGACTACCCGGCCCACGCCGGACTCGGTCGCGATCCTCGCTACGCCGGAGGGCGTCAGGTGGCCGGGAACCGGGGCGTCGTCGGGGAAGGAACACTCGATCAGGAGTGTATCGGCGCCGCGCGCCAGCTCCACCACGGACTCGCTGTACTCGGTGTCGCCGGTGTACACGAACGCACCGGTGTCGGTGTCCAGCCTGTAGGCGATGCTCTCGGAGCGATGCTCCGCGGGCGTCCACGAGAGCCGACATCCTGCGAGGTCGATGGGAGAGTGGCACTCCTTGGGCAGCTCGGAGACGATGGTGGGGTAGTCGCCGGACATCCACGCGCCCCAGACCTCCATCACGGAGCCCCAGAACCCGACGAAAGGCTCGGGACCACTCACGTGCAGGGGCAGGGTACGCTCTTCCCGCGCACCGTAGTTGATGGCGAATAGGAGAGGAACGACGTCCACCGTATGGTCGGGGTGGAAGTGGGTAAAGAAGATGTGGTCCACCGCGAAAGGGTCGATGCCAGCACTGAGCATGCCGCGGACCGCACCGGAGCCGAGGTCGAAGGCTAGCGTCTCCCCACCGGCGCGCACGACGACGCAGCTCTGGCGCCTCTTCAGGCTCGGGACCACCGTGCCCGACCCTACGACCGTGATCTCCACGCGTTCCTCCCTTCGGTCGGTAATTGTTGGTCAGTATTTCAGCTCGCGAGCCCTCTTGAGGGCATCTTTTCTCCGCGCCAGCGTCGACAACCTCTGAATGGCTCATCGATCATCTTCGGTTGCTCTCTCGTGGTATGCCGACTGTTCTGGCTGACTTGCCGGGAGCTGATGGCTGATCGCCCTTAAACACCCACGCGAGCCCGGCGACGCCGAGCAGGGCGCCCCCGAGCACGTCGGAGGGCCAGTGCGTCCCCAGGTAGACTCTGCTTGCCGCCGATGCGACGAGGAATATGAGGATAGCGATCCTGCCAGGCCTGTTCGGCCACAGTACGTAGACGGCCCCGAGTAGGAGCACCACGCGCAGCATGTGCCCGCTTGGAAAAGGGTGCGGGGTGCTTATATCGAGCAACGAGGGATCCGGCCCCCGTACAGCCGCATCGGGCACGGGCGCCTGCGGTACGAGCACCTTAACCGCGACCTCGACCAGCCCGGTCACAACGAACGCCACGAGTAGCCGTAGCGCGAGACCGCGCTGACCGCCCAGAAACAGACCGGCGGCGAGCGCTACTGCGGCGAGGGCGACGAACTCGACCCCGCCCGCGACGGAGGTGACCAACCCGACAGCATCCATGACCCCCGAGGTGTGTCTCTGCGCCAGGTCGAGTACCCGCACGTCCAGCGGGCGGAACAGCCCGAAGCCGGCCGCCGCCGAGCAAACGATAAAAGCCGCCGTTGAGAGCAGCAGGGTGAGCCCGTAGTCGCCTTTCACGCCCTCACAGCCTAGCAAAGCGGGGGAGTTGGGGCACGAAAAAGCCGGGCCCGAAGGCCCGGCCCTGTAGAGAACTCGCGAAGACGAACTAGGCCACGGCGTCGCGCAGGACGCGGCCGTACTCGCCACCCTTCAGGATACGCTCAGCCTCCCTCTGAAGCTGCCTTACCCGCTCGCGCGAGATGTCCAGCTCCTCGCCGAGCTCGGCGAGGGTTGCTGGCTCCCTGTCGTCGAGGCCGTAGCGCCTGACCAGCACGTAGCGCGCCCTCTCGGGGAGACGTTGGATCGCCTCCTTCAGATGCTCCGTCTCCATCTCCCGCAACACCGTGTCCGGGGTGTCTGAGACCTTGTCGTCCTCGATGAAGTCCCCGAGCTGGGAGGCCGTCTCCTCGCTGGAGACCGGCTGATCCAGGCTCGTCGCATCCGGCATCGCGCGCATCGTGAGGCGTACCTCTTCGGGGTCCCAATCCAGGCGCCTGGCGACCTCCTCCTCGGTGGGCTCGCGCTCGAGTTCGAGGGCCAGCTCGCTCACCGCCCTGCTGACCTTGCGGATCTTCTCGGTCATGTGCACGGGGACACGGATGGTGCGTCCCTTGTCAGCAACAGCCCGCTGCACAGCTTGCCTTATCCACCACGTAGCATATGTCGAGAATCTGAACCCACGCTCCGGGTCAAACTTCTCTACAGCC
>CADDZK010000179.1 GCA_902812425.1 Actinomycetota bacterium | reverse complement strand
CCCCAAGCCCTCGCACCTCTCCCACGAAGAGGCTGCTGCGATACCGCTCGGTGCGCTGACGGCGTATCGAGCGCTGGTGACGCGGGGACAGGTACAGGAGGGCGAGACCGTCGTCGTGCCAGGTATCGGGAGCGGAGTTGCGACCTTCGTCGTACAGATGGCGGCGGCATTGGGAGCGCGGGTCTTCGTCACCAGCGGCAGCGACGAGAAGATCGAGAAGGCCAAGGAATTAGGCGCCGAAGGCGGGGTCAGCTACAAAAACGAGGACTGGTCGAAAGAGCTCAAGAGCATGGCCGGGAGTGTTGATCTGTCCGTCGATCACGTCGGCGGCGAGGGCTTCGATGCGCTCGTCTCGCTCGCCGCTCCGGGAGGCCGCATCGTCACCTTCGGGGCGACGGCGGGGCCCAAGGTAACGGTGGTGATGCCGAGGATCTTCCTCAAGCACCTGACCGTACTAGGCACGGCGATGGGCACGCCCGAGGAGTTCGGGGCTATGCTCGATCTCTTCGCGGATCATGGCCTCAGGCCCGTTATCGACGAGACCTTTCCGCTCGAAGAGACCACGGCCGCGATGGAGCATATGGAGGAAGGGACGGGGATAGGTAAGATCGTCCTCGACGTGCCGGCGTAGAGCAGAAGGAGGGGCGTGCATGGCGAACCTCAGAATCGTCTCGGAACCGCAGGGCTCCCCCGGTGACGCCGCCTTCGTCCGTGAGAGCCTGGCGCTCTTCAACGTGGCGACCACAGGACTCTCCTACTACAGCCCGCTCGCCATCTTCCTCAAGGACGAGCGTGGCGCGGTCCTGGGCGGTGCCCTCGGCAACGTCTGGGGAGGCTGGCTGAACCTCGAATTTCTCTGGGTGACCGAGCCTTTTCGCGGCAAGAGGTACGGTGCGAACCTCCTCGAAGCAGCCGAAGACGAAGCCAGGGCGCAGGGATGCCACGGCGTCTACCTGACGACCTTCAGCTTCCAGGCGCGGCCGTTCTACGAAAAGTTCGGCTACGAAGTCGTCGCCGACGTCCCCGACTACCCGAAGGGCCACAGCTACTACGCCCTGAAGAAGAGGCTGGCCTAGCGGGGATCAACCCCGCGCGAAGGGAACCTCGAACTCGTAGGTGTCGCCGTGGCCCATGTAGTGGACCCTGTCCTGCAGCCCCGCCGCGCTCACGGCCCGCTTGAAGTCTTCAAGCGGCGACGTGAAGACCTCGTAGTCGTTGTAGTGGATCGGGATCGCGGTGCTTGGGTCCACGATCCTCATCACTTCGACACCCTGCTCCGCGTCCATGGTGACCATAATGCCGAGCACCCTCGTCCCGCCGAGATGCAAGAGCGCGAGGTCCACATCAGGGAAACGGCGCGGTATCTCCCGCAGATGCTCGTGGATCAAAGTGTCCCCGCTGATATACATACGAAGGCGAATCTCCGGGTCATCAAACTCGAGCATGGTGCCCATCACGGGCGGCAAGAGGGCGCCGAGAGGACCTGGTCCGTGGGTGCCAGGCATCGCCGTGAGACGCACCTTCGCCTCTCCCTTCCGCACGTCGAGCGCCTCCCAGGTCTTGAGGGTATGCGTCCTGCTAAAGCCCACCTTCCCGAGGTACCTGGTGGCGTGAGGGGTGGAGACGATCGGGGTCGCCTTGTTCAGCTTTTGCTCGGCCACGCGGTCGAAGTGGTCTCCGTGAAGGTGCGAGAGCAGGACGAAGTCGAGCGGGGGAAGGTCTTCTATCTCCACGGCCGGGTCTATCGTGCGCCTGGAGGTCAGGCCGTATCCCAGGTGAACGTGGTCGCCGGCATGCAGGAAGTTGGGGTCGGTAAGGATGGTGAATCCCGCGTAGCGGATCAGGACGGTGGCGTTCCCGATAAAGAAGATGGAGCCGCTCCCGAAGTCAGGGTCCTCGTTCCTGCGAGGGAGCGTTAGCGCGCGGGGTGCCTCCACTGCCTAACCCGCGCCCGGCACGGCCCGCAGATCCGCTACGACGTCTTCGGCCGAGGAGAACTCGGGGGTAGGTAGCCGTCCGATCGCCTCGATCAGGGATTCAGGGGCACCGTTGTCCTCGGCGGCAGAGATGATCTCATCCTTGCTCGCCGGATACTCCACGCCTTCGAGGTACTGCTGTGCGTCGTCAGGGTTGAAGTCCACGATAGCCTCCTCCAGGGGTCACCGACAACCTCCTATATGCCCCCGGATCGAGGGTTCGTAACGTTACAGGTTCCACAACTTGTGGTAAGTCTCCAGTACGAGCCTCCTGGAACCCTCCGGGAGATCGCTGAACGAGATCTCACCTCCCAGTTCCCCATAAGGCGGACGCCCACGGTTCACCGTGTATCCCTCTGAACCAAGCGGGTCCTCGCTCATGCGCATGTAGAGATACTCGCCCGGCTTCTTGAAAGAGAGAAGCCCCGTGAACACCGCCGTGTAGCGCTCGGCGGTCACGCCGCCGTCGTCGTAGAGTCAGACGTAGCGCGGTACGCCGTCGGGTAAAAGTCTCTGCGTTCTATCCCTCATAACCATCAGAATATCGTAAGGCTTATGGAGGAACTGGGGCCGCCTAGTACGTTGCCCTTCCATCAGGGTCGTGCCAGAATGAACGCCTTCCCGGCGGCGTGCGAAGGCAGGGGGTATCGGCATGGGCAGAGGGTTTTTCTCCCGCGGCTTCAGGGGCAGGCGCAGAGAGTCCGAGGGCGACGACAGGATACCGCCGGGCCAGTACCTCGTGGACGGCTTCCCCGTCCTCTCCGCGGGCCCGACGCCACGCACACCTCTGGCAGAATGGACCTTCACGCTCGATGGCGAGGTCGACGAGCCGAGGACGTGGTCGTGGGAGGAGTTCCGCGCGCTGCCGTCGGAGGAGGTCACCAGGGACATCCACTGCGTCACCAAGTGGTCGAAGCTCGGGACTACCTGGGAGGGCGTCTCCGTCGACACCCTGCTCGATGGCGTGGATACGGCGGCGGAGTACGTTGTCGGCTTCTGCGACGGGGGTTATACGACGAACCTCCCGCTCGAAGACGTCACCGACGGGAAAGCCTGGATCGCCCACACCTACGAGGGAGAGCCGCTCCCCCCCGAGCACGGTGGACCTGCCCGCCTTCTCGTTCCGCACCTCTACTTCTGGAAGAGCGCCAAGTGGGTGCGCGGCCTCAGGCTCGCAGCCGCAGACGAGCCCGGCTTCTGGGAATCCCTCGGCTACCACAACTATGGAGACCCCTGGCGCGAGCAGCGCTACTGGGGCGACTGAGATGGCCCCTCGCAGGCTCACCTGGCGCGTCGGAGAGGTCGTCGAGACCAGGCCCGACACGCCGCGGACGAAGAGCCTGTTCCTGGAGGTGCCGGATTGGGAAGGACACAGGGCGGGCCAGCACGTCGACGTCAGGCTCACCGCAGAAGACGGCTACCAGGCGCAGCGCAGCTACTCCATAGCGAGCGCTCCGGAGAGCAGTCGGGTCGAGCTCCTCGTCGAGCGCCTGGAAGACGGCGAGGTCTCCCCCTACCTGACCGATGAGATACGGCCCGGCGACGGTCTCGAGCTGCGGGGTCCGGTTGGGGGCTGGTTCGCCTGGGAAGCCAGCGAAGGCGGGCCCCTGCTCCTCGTCGCAGGAGGATCGGGTATCGCACCGCTCATGGCGATGATCCGGCACCACAGGGCGGCGGAGAGCCCCACCCCGGTCCGGCTGCTCCTCTCCTCGCGCTCCTACGAGGAGATCATCTTCCGCGAAGAACTGGAAGACCTCGCCGCCGAGACGCTTCAGATAACCCACACCCTCACCCGCTCGACGCCGCCGGGCTGGAAGGGATACGACCGCAGGATCGACGAACAGATGCTCACAGAGTTCGCCTTCTCCCCTGAAGAACACCCCCTCGCCTTCGTGTGCGGGCCCACACCGCTCGTCGAGACGGTTGGAACGGCGCTCGTCGAACTGGGCCACGATCCCACGCGCGTCAAGACAGAACGTTTCGGACCCACTGGAGGATAGCGATGGACGAACGCAGGCTCGACGGCAACGCAACGGCAGGCGTCCTTGCCGAGATCTTCACCTTCGAGATGACCACGGCACGCACCGCTTGCGTACATTGCGGTGCGACCGGCGAAGTTGGGGCCCAGATGGCGTACGTGAGCGAGATAGGTACGGTCGTACGCTGCGCCTCCTGCAACAACGCCCTCATCCGCGTCGCCCGCCAGGACGACGGGGGACGTTACTGGCTGGATCTCAGGGGCGTCAAGTACCTGCAGCTCGAAGAACACCTGTAGTCTGGACCGGCTCCTTACTCGGAACCCGAGTCTTTGAGGAACAGCGCAGGGTCAGCCGTAGCCATAGATAGCCAGTCCGCATCAGCCGACTCCTGTTTCCGTCCAGGCTCTCCCACCTCTTCGGGAGAAAGACCAGAAGGTCCTCCCGCCGGCTGCGTGCCATCTTCGGTTACTCGGCTCTGTGGGTCTCTCGGCATGGTCTCCTCCTGATCCGAAGTGGATGCCGGACTTTCCCGGCATCCACCAACCTCTTCGACTACTGCGTGAACTGGGCCTCCTCGGTGGAGCCTGTGAGGGCCGTGGTGGAGGCGCTGCCCCCGGCGACGATCTGGGCGACCTCGTCGAAGTAGCCCGCGCCGACCTCGCGCTGATGCTTGGTCGCGGTGTAGCCATGCTCCTCAGCGGCGAACTCGGCCTCCTGCAGCTCGGAGTAGGCGGTCATGCCGCGGTCCTTGTAGTTGTGGGCAAGGTTGAACATAGAGTAGTTGAGGGCGTGGAAGCCGGCGAGGGTGACGAACTGGAAGCGGTAGCCCATAGCCCCGATCTCCTCCTGGAAGGTGGAGATCTCCTCCTCAGAGAGCTTCTTCTTCCAGTTGAAAGACGGCGAGCAGTTGTACGCGAGGAGCTTGCCGGGGAACCGCTCGTGGATGGCCTCGGCGAACGCCCGCGCCTGCTCCAGGTTCGGCTCGGAGGTCTCGCACCAGACGACGTCCGCGTAGGGCGCGTAGGAGAGCCCGCGGGCTATCGCCTGATCTATCCCCGCATTGACCCTGTAGAAGCCCTCCATGGTCCGCTCACCAGTGAGGAACTCGTGGTCGGCGGGATCGACGTCGGAGGTGATGAGGTTGGCAGCGTCTGCGTCGGTCCTCGCGATGATGACGGTCGGAACGCCCATCACGTCGGCGGCGAGCCGCGCCGAGACGAGGTTCCTGACTGCCTGCGAAGTAGGAATGAGGACCTTGCCGCCCATGTGACCGCACTTCTTCTCCGAGGCGAGCTGGTCCTCGAAGTGGACGCCTGCGGCTCCGGCTTCGATCATGGCCTTCATCAGCTCGAAGACGTTGAGCGCGCCACCGAAACCGGCCTCCGCGTCGGCGACTATCGGGGCGAACCAGTTGATGCCGTTCCTGCCCTCGGAGTGGTGGATCTGATCCGCCCTCTGCAGCGCCTGGTTGATCCTCCTGACGACGTGCGGCACGCTATTGGCAGGATACAGGCTCTGATCGGGATACATGTGCCCTGCCAGGTTGGCATCGGCCGCCACCTGCCAGCCCGAAAGGTAGATCGCCTCCAGCCCCGCCTTGACCTGCTGCACCGCCTGATTTCCCGTAAGAGCCCCGAGAGCCCGCACGAATGGCCGCTCGTGCATCAGCCTCCACAGCCGTTCGGCGCCCAACCGCGCGAGCGTGTGCTCGATCCTTATAGAGCCCCGCAACCTCGCCACGTCGTCAGCCGTGTAAGGCCGCTCGATGCCCTCCCAGCGCTCGCCTCCCCACTCCCGCTCTATCCCGCTCGTGCCTTTCTTCCCGTTCTCCACCATTTCCTCCTCTGTTCCTGCGCCCGTATGCTGCGTTGTGCATTTATGTGCTCACATATGTGCAAACCAGGCGCGGTAAGCGTCCGTCCTCGTGCTATGAAGTGTGGGTACGTGGCCCACGCTCCTGGGCAGGAGGACCGGGGCCGGCGGTCTGGTGCCGGTCCTGGTCCTCGGGGTTTGTGTGACGTTGGGGATAGGTACTCCTCTCTAGTCCAGGTACTCGTAGCCTGGGAGGGTCAGAAACTCGACGAACTCGTCGTCGGTCGAGATGCGGGCGAAGAGCTCTGAGGCGTTGCCGAACTCGTCCTGCTCCCAGCGCTCGGGGCCGACGATGTCGTTTTTGATCTTCTCCAGTTCCTCGTCGAGGGTCTGGTTGAAGAGGTCTTCCGTCACCTCGGTGCCGTCTTCGAGGATGCCTTTGGGATGGTGGATCCACTGCCACACCTGGGCGCGGCTGATCTCCGCCGTAGCGGCGTCCTCCATGAGGTTGAAGACGGGAACGGCGCCGCGTCCAGCGAGCCAGGCCGCGAGGTACTGCACGCCGACGGAGATGTTGTTGCGGAAACCGTCCATCGTGATAGGACCTTCGGGCTTCTCAAGCAGGTCCTCGGCGGTCGGGCTAACGTCGGGGATCTTGTCGAGCTGGTTGGGCTGCGGCATGTTCTCGTCGAAGGCCTTCTTGGCGAGCCCGACCATCCCGGGATGGGCGACCCAGGTCCCGTCGTGGCCGTCTCTGGCCTCGCGCTCCTTGTCCTCACGCACCTTGTTGTTGGCGAACTCCGTCCACTCGGGGTCGTCGCTGCGTGGGATCTGGGCCGCCATCCCCCCCATCGCGTGCGCGCCGCGCTGGTGGCAGGTCTTGATCGTAAGCAGCGAGTACGCGCGCATGAACGGTACGGTCATCGTCACCGAGTTGCGGTCAGGGAGGAGCATGTCGTGCTCGCGGAACTTCTTGATGTAGCTAAAGATGTAGTCCCACCTGCCGCAGTTCAAGCCCGCGGAGTGCTCGCGCAGCTCGTAGAGGATCTCGTGCATCTCGAAGGTCGCGAGTATGGTCTCTATGAGGACAGTGGCCTTGATGGTGCCCCGCGGTATGCCGAGTTCGTCTTGCGCGAGGTTGAAGACGTCGTTCCAGAGCCTCGCCTCCAGGTGGCTCTCCATCTTCGGCAGGTAGAAGTAAGGGCCTGACCCCTGGTCCAGGAGCGTCTGCGCGTTGTGGAAGAAGTACAGCCCGAAGTCGAAGAGGCCGCCGGGGACCTGCTCCCCGTCGACGAGCATGTGCTTCTCGAAGAGGTGCCATCCCCGCGGCCGCGCCAGGATGACGGCGACGTCCTCGTTCAGCTCGTAGTGCTTGCCCGTCTTCGGGTCGTCGAAGGCGATGGTGCGCTCGATGGCCTCTTTCATGTTGAGCTGGCTCTCGAGCATGTTGTGCCAGGTCGGGCAGTTGGCGTCCTCGAAGTCGGCCATCCAGCAGCTCGCCCCCGAGTTGAGCGCGTTGATCGTCATCTTGCGGTCGGGAGGGCCCGTCAACTCGACCCTACGGTCCTGCAAGTCGTCCGGGATCGGTGCGATCTTCCAGTCGCCCTCCCTGACCTCGCGCGTCTCGGGCAGGAAGTCGGGCATCTCGCCGGCGTTGATCCTCTCCTGCCGCTCGGCCCGCTTCGCGAGTAGCTCGTCCACCCTTCCCCTGTACTCGCGCGAGAGCTTCGCCACGAAAGCGACCGCTTCGGGCGTGAGTATCTGCGCGAACTCCTCGGGGATCTCAGCGGTAAACTCGATCCCCTCGGCATACGTGCGCGTCGTGTCAGCCATAACCTCCGGCTCCTCTCTCTACAGCTTCCAGAGTGAGGCTACTCTAGCAAGCCACGACCCCGGACGCTCGGACCCGGAGACGGCCCTAAGCCGCAGACCTGGTCTCTCGACGCTCCTCACGCACGGCCCTGCGCACGTAGACTATGCACGAGGTAGGCACGCAACGCCACCTGTAGAGGACCTGGTACTCGTCGAAGCCTATCCTCACCCGCATCCCGATGGCAGGCGCGCTCTCCTCGTAGCGGCGCTCCAGGATCTCCTCCGTCTGCGGGTCCCTGTACTGTACCGGAATCATAAGTGCTCCTTTCCGTCTCTCCGTCGTACGAGCAAGATACCAACCTCCTTGATATTATTCCAATCATTTGCTTGAATTATTGCAATAGAGAAAATTTATATCGGGAGGCACGGGTGCTCTTTCGGCAGGTGGAATGCTTTCTGGCGGTGGAGAGGTTGGGGAACTTGAGTCGGGCTGCTGAGGAGATGTTCCTGACGCAGCCGACGTTGACGGCGCGGTTGAAGGCGCTCGAGGAGGAGCTCGGGGATGCGCTCTTCGTGAGGACGAGCCGTGGGATGCGGCTCACGG
>CADDZK010000178.1 GCA_902812425.1 Actinomycetota bacterium | reverse complement strand
CGGGCATCGAGGAGGTGTGGGTGGTCGGCAGCCTCATTATCTGCGCCTCCGTGTTAGTTCACGGCGTGACGGCCACGCCCCTCACCAGGCTCTACGGGAGACTACCCAGAGACTCCTGAAGCTCCCGGCGCGCCGCCGATCTCTAGCCGACCAGGACGACGTGCACGTCTCCCGGACCGTGCATACCGATGAAGAGCGACATCTCGATGTCCCCGGAGCGGCTCGGCCCCGTGTGGAAACAGACGTTGGCAGGCAACACGCCGCCGGCGTACTTCTCTATGGCCTCGGGGACGGTGCGTAAGATCCTCTCCACAGGGACGACGGCGACGTAGGTCGGGGGGAGCAGGGTCACGGTGCGGCCCTTCCCAGGACCGTGCTCCAGGACCAGGCTCCCGGTCTCGGCTATCGCCCACTCGGCGGTGGAGAGCCCGATCTCCGCCTTTTCCGCGACCTCCCTGAAGTCGGCGAGGTCCCTCCACACGGCGACCTCGACCCCCGCCTCGCCCAGCGGCCCGTCTACCCCGAGCTCGTCGAGTTCCTCGACGTCCCACCTGACGAGGAGCTTCGCCTCCCTCTCGCGGGCCAACTCGAGTACGCACTCGCGGGCCTCGTCAAGGCTGCCGACGCACCTGCCGTGCCCGCCCAGAGCTTCCAACTCCTCGATAAAGCGGGCAGGTGGGTCATCGATGGGCTCGCTCTCTCTAGGCTCTCCCTTCCTGGTCCAGGCGACGTCGGGGGCGTTGGTCGGCCTGTAGCGCCCGGCCTGGGTGCGGTGGCGGATCGATCCCAGGAACTCGGCCCTGTCTGACACCTAGATCCCCTCCTTCCACAACTCGCGGAAGGATTTCTCGGCCAGAGGCGGCAGATCGCGGGAGCCCGTCCAGGCACCCAGGGGTCCCGGAAGGGGTCTGTCTTTCTTGAGTGGCTTCTGGGCCAGTCGGCCTGCTCTGGAGGAGATCCTGTACAGAACGGGTCTCTTCATCGTGCTCTCGAAACCCTTGAAGGCGATCTCCTGCGCCTTGCCGGCAAGCCCCTCCTCGACCTGCTGGTTACGCAGCTTCAGGAGCAGATCGTGAAGGGGGATCCCGACGGGACAGGCCTCCCAGCACGCCCCGCAGAGGCTCGACGCGTGCGGCAGGTCCTTCGCCTCGCCCTGGCCCTTGAGGAGCGGCGTTATGACAGCTCCTATGGGGCCCGAGTAGGTCGAGCCGTAGGCGTGGCCGCCCGTCTGGCGGTAGACGGGGCAGACGTTCAGGCAGGCGCCGCAGCGGATGCAGTAGAGGGCCTCCTCGAACTCCGTGCCCAGGAGCTTCGAGCGGCCGTTGTCCATGAGGATGAGATGGAATTCCTCAGCCCCGTCCAGCTCACCCTCGCCGCGGGGTCCCGTGATGAAGTTGGTGTAGACCGTGAGCTTCTGGCCCGTGCCGCTACGCGCCAGGAGCCTGACGAAGACCGAGAGGTCGGTAAAGCGTGGGACGAGCTTCTCTATCCCCATAACGACGACGTGGACGGGGGGGACGCTCGTGACGAGCCTGGCGTTGCCCTCGTTGGTGATCGTAGCGACCGTCCCCGTCTCGGCGACCCCGAAGTTGGCGCCGGTTATACCGATATCTGCGGTCACGAACTTCTCGCGCAGGCGTCTGCGGGCGAAGGAGCCCAGGGCCTCGACGTCGGGCGGCAGCTCTTCGCCCGCCGTCCGCGAGAGCACCTCCGTTATACGCTTGCGGTTCATGTGCAGGATAGGCCCGACGATGTGAGAGGGTGTGTCCCCTGCGAGCTGGGCGATCCACTCCCCCAGGTCCGTCTCGACGATCTCGAGGCCGAGATCTGAGTAATCCTCTTCGAGACGCCTGTTGAGCTCGATCTCCTCGGTCGCCATGCTCTTGGACTTGGTGATGACCTTGGCGCCCTTCTCTCTGGCGAGGTCCCCTATGTAGCGGACGGCGTCCTCCCCGTCGGTGGCGAAGAAGACGTTACCGCCGCGCGCCTCCACGGCGTCGGCCATCTGCTCCAGGTAGCGGTCGAGGTTGGCCATCGTCTCCTGCTTGATGCGGTAGGCGCGCTCCCTGAGCTCAGGGGCCTCTGGCAGTGCGTTCAGGACGGCGTTTCGCCCCGCAACGGACTTGTGGGTGAAGAGCTCGATCGAGTCGTGGAGCTGCTGATCGTTTACTGCCCTGCGCGCCCTTTCGTTGAAACCCTCGACGCCGCTCGCGATGCCCTCGTTGCGACGGTCCTCGGTCTCGCGCCTGCGGGCAGGCTTCTCGGTCTCCACGCTCTCAACCAGCCTTTCCAGAATCGAGTACCTGCGCCAGGTGGAGAACGCGGGTGTCGTGCCCCGTGCGCCTCAGCCGTCCTTTCAGGTGCATGAGGCAACTCGAGTCGCCGGAGATCAGGGTGTCAGCCCCGCTCTTCTGTAGCGCCTTTATCTTCTCGTCCGCCATCGCCGTCGAGACGTCGGGCATCTTCACGGCGAAGGTCCCCCCGAAACCGCAACAAAGCTCCTCGTTCTCCCACCCCACGAGCTCCAGTTCATCTACGCTAGCGAGCAGCTCGCGCGGCTCCTCCAGGACTCCGAGCTCGCGCCGCTGGTGGCATCCCGTGTGGAAGACGGCCCTCCCTTCGAGTCGCGCGCCGAGGTCCTTCACACCCATCACGTTCACCAGGAAGTCAGAGAACTCCCTCACGCGCTGTCCTAAAGTTTCGGAGCGCTCGCGCTCGTCGGGTAGATCCTTGAAGATGAAAGGATAGTAGTGGGAGACCATCGTGGTGCACGAGCCGGAGGGACAGACTATGTAGTCGAAGCGCTCCCTCTCGAAGACATCGAGGAAGCGGCGACCGACAGAGCGAGCCTCGTCGAAGAAGCCCGAGTTGAAGGCAGGCTGGCCGCAGCAGGTCTGGCCTTCAGGGTATGTCACGTCCACCCCAAGCCTGCGCAACACCCGCACCACGCTAACGCCGACCTCGGGGTTGATCTGATCTACATAACAAGGTACGAAGAGAGCCACCCTCATACGTACACGACCTTTCCACCGTGGAGCTTCCCGCGCGAAGTATAGCAACCGGGCTCCCTGGAGCGCTGCTAGAATAGTCGCGGGTACCGAGAAGGGAAGAAGGGATGAGCGGTGATCCCCGCGAGGGCGGGTGTTTCTGCGGCAGGATCAGATACAGGGTAGAAGGAGAACCCCTGGGGTCGGCCATCTGCCACTGCGAATCGTGCCGCAGGACCTCGGGGGCGCAGTCGGTCGCGTGGCTCACCTTCCCCCTCAGAAGGTTCTCGTTCGTCTCCGGCGAGCCGGCCGACTACCGTTCTTCCGACGAGGTGAGCAGGACCTTCTGCCAGAGTTGCGGCACGTCGCTGACCTACAAACACGACGCTGAGCCCGATTCGATAGACGTGACCACGGCGAGCCTGGACCTCCCCGACGAGTTCCCTCCCACACGCCACATATGGCTCGAAGACAAGGTCGCCTGGGAGGGTGTGAACGAGGGGCTGCCCCGGTTCGAACGGGGCGGCTAGCCAGATCAGAGACTACGGAGGTGCGGTGTGCAGACAGAGAACCCCGTCTACGAGGAGATAGAGGGGATCCTGCGCGCGGTCGAACTCCCGCGCGTAGCGCTCATCGAGCAGCGGATAGATTCTCCGCCGGCACTCACGAACATCAGAGAGAGCGTCCGTGAGGCTTTGAGAGCGGTAGATCTACCTTCAGGCACGGTCGCCGTCGGGGTAGGGAGCCGTGGGGTCGCAAGGATCGGAGAGGTCGTCGCAGCGCTGGTCGAAGCCCTGAAGGAATCAGGCGCCGAGCCTTTCGTCGTCCCGGCAATGGGTAGCCACGGTGCCTCGACCGCGGAGGGTCAGGCGCGGGTGCTCGCCCATCTTGGGGTGAGCGAGGAGAGCGTCGGGTGTCCCGTGCGGGCGACGATGGAGAGTGTGAGGCTCGGGGAGACGCCTTCCGGTGTCTCCGTATACATGGACCGTAACGCCTACGAGGCCGACTCGGTCGTCGTCGTGAACAGGGTAAAGCCCCACACGGCGTTCAGGGGCAAGGTCGAGAGCGGGCCGACGAAGATGCTCGCCATCGGCTTGGGCAAGCAGCGGGGGGCGCACTCCATCCATTCTGCGGGCTGGGAGAACATCCACCGTACTATCCCGGAGGCGGCGCGCGTCGCCGTCGGGAGCGGCAAGGTCGCCTTCGGCCTCGCCACCGTCGAGAACGCCGATGAAGAGCCGTGCAAGATAGCGGCGATCCCTGCTCATCAGTTGGAAGAGGCTGAGGCGCCACTCCTCGAAGAGGCGAAGAGGAACCTTGCGCGTCTCCCCTTCGACGAGATTGACGTGTTGGTAGTGGATGAGATCGGGAAGAACATCTCGGGCGACGGCGCGGACCCGAACGTTACTGGCCGCTACCCGACGAGTGCGGCCTCGGGTGGCCCTTGTGTCGAGCGCATGGTCTACCTCGGCCTCACGGAGGAGACCGGCGGGAACGCCAACGGCCTCGGCATGTCCGACGTCGTCACCGAGCGACTCGCAGGCTCGATGGACCGCCCGGCTACCTACATGAACGCCCTAACCTCGACCACGCCGGCGCCGGTAAAGACGCCCATGGTCATGCCCACGGACGAGATGGCGGTGGCGGCAGCCCTGACCATGTGTGCCGGTGTCGACTACCCGAAAGCCCGCCTCGTAAGGATAGAGAACACCTTGAAGCTCAGGAGGATCTGGGTCTCCGAGGCGCTTCTGGAAGAGGTAGAGAGGGACGAACGGCTGAAGGTCCTCGAAGAGCCGCGAGCGATGCGCTTCGAGGCTGGTGAGATCTTCCCGAGGAGCGCGTAGAAGGACCTATCTCAGGTGACTACGTCCGCGCCTTTCTGCAAGTTGGCCAGCCTGTGCGACGCCTCGCGGGTGGCCGGGTAGAGGTCACGGTAGACCCCATAGAGTTCGTCGTAGAGGTCGCGGTTCTCTTCGTTCGGCCCGACGGTGGTAGAGATGGTGCTCCAGTCAGTATCCGGCTCTGCGAGGCCGACGGCACGGGCGGCGAGCAGGGCATCGCCGTAGGCCGCCCCTATGGTCTGCTCGGGTAGATCCTGCGACCTGCCCGTTACGTCTGAGACTATCTGCGTCCAGAGACCGCCCTTCGTGCCGCCGCCTACGGCGACGAGCCGCTCTCCACCGCCCCCCGCCTTGCGCATGTACTCGAAGATGTGCCTGACGCCGTAGGCCGTCGCTTCGAGCATCGCCCTGTACAGGTGGCCGCGGCCGTGGCTCATGGTTAGGCCGGAGATCAGGCCGCGCGCCTTCGGGTCGAAGATGGGGGTCCGCTCGCCCGCGAAGTAGGGCAGTACGACGAGCGCGTCCGAGCCGGGCGGAACGGCGGCGGCCTCACGGGTAAGCTCCTCGTAGGAGAGGTCGCCCGAGATCCTCTTCAGCCAGCCGGTAAGCGCGCCCGAGGTCGCCATGCCCGCAGCCAGGTTGTGCGTCTCTGGCATGATGCCCGTCGTGCCCCAGAGACCGGGATGGTGCAGCGGCTCCTTCAATACCTCGATGATAAACATCGTCGTGCCGTACATGAGCATGAGGTCGCCGGGCTCCTGCACCCCGACGCTCGCCCCCTCGCTCCAGGCGTCTATCGTCCCCGCCGCGACCGGGGTGCCTGCCGGGATGCCTGTCGCTTCGGACGCCTCTCGGCTCACCTCCCCGACGACCTCTGCGGGCCACAGCAGTCGCGGCAGCGGCAGGCCAGGGGCTAGCTCCTCGGCGCACTCTTCGATCCAGGCGTACCCGTGTACGTCGTAGAGCGGGTCGCACTGGCTCGCCGAGTGATGGTCGAGGACGTACTCGCCCGTGAGCCGGTAGGTGACGAAAGAGCTGGCCATAAAGAACTTACCCATCTTCTCCCAGACCTCGGGCTCGTTGCGCCTGAGCCAGAGGAGCTTGGGGCCTACGGCCTGGGTCGTCAGGACGGAGCCGCACCGTTGCAAGAGCGCCTCGCGCCCGTAGCGGTCGTTGAGCTCTTCGATCTCACGCTCCGCGCGCGTATCTATGCCGTAGAGGATGGCCGGCCGCAAAGGGTTGCCCCCCTCGTCGGCAGGAAGAAGACATGCCCCGATGCCGCTCGGGCAGACGGCCGCGATACCGTCATCGGCCCTCTCCAGAAGCTCCCGGCAGACGGAGACGAAGTCTTCCCACCACACCTTCTCGGCGTCATGCTCGGCCCATCCCGGGCGGGGCAGCGATAGGTCATGCGGCCTCTGTGCCGTAGCGACGACCTCGCCGTCAGGCCTGGCGAGGACGCCCTTCGTGCTCGAGGTCCCGATGTCCACGCCGAGGAGTAGCCCGCTCACGACAGGCCGCCGAGGTCGACGACGCGCCGAAAGACCGATCCCCGGACGCCCGGAAATACCTGGATAGCTCTCTCTGACAACCTCAGTCCTCCCCGCAACAGGCTCGCATCATTCCACACGCCCCGCTCCTGCGCAACTCGCTCACAACTGCCTGGGCACGCGCTCTTCGACCGGCGGGATGGAGAAGGGCCTGTGCGGCTCGGTCTGGTACCAGTAGGCGACCGAGGAGTAGTCGTCGGAGCGCTTGTTGGCGTGGCCGTGCTCGATGGTGACCCTGATGGAGCGCTCGAAGGTTACAGGGTCCTCGACGTGGAAGCGGTAGAGGCTGATCTGGCCGCTCCAGTTCTCCCCTCCGCCTAAAGTGATGCCGTGATAGGGCGCCGAGTATTTTTCCTGCGGGCTCCATGCGGTGTTGAAATAGTCCTCTGTGCCCGTACCGTGCAGGGAGGGCGGCCACCCCTCCCCGTCGATGAAGATCATGTCGTCCCCCTCGCCGTACCAGTTCCACTCCTCAGTCTCGCGCAGGTTGTGGACGTTCAAGACGCATCCGACGTAGTGCCCACGCCCCTCGGCCTCCAGGATCGTGTAGTTGCCGCCACCGGAGCGGGCGATGTTCTCTCCGCCGAAGAGGAACTCCTCGTTGCCCTGGTCTCCCTCATCGACGCCGTCGGTAGGGTTCTCCCTGCGCCACTGGGCGTGGAAGCGCCCCAGTCCTTCTTCGAGCGCTTCGAACCCCTCGTAGTCCAGGTAGTAGTAGAAGAGGACCCTCTCGTGCTCCAGCTCGCTTGCGACCTCTATCCGGGCACCATCTGCGAAAGGCATGTGGAAGAAGCAGTTGAAGGCCTTGCCGTCTTCCGGGCTCATCTGCAAGGGTGCCGAGACGAAGTTGGTAGTTCTGGCGTGCCCCACGCCGAAGAAGTCTCCTAAAGGCACGAGCACGCTCGGCTCCTCCTCGCCGTCCCAGTACATCTTGAGAAGGAGTCGCCTGAGGAAGTCAGGCTCACGAGCGCCAGGCCCTTCGCTGGAGCAGGTGATCCAGACGTGGTTGATACAACCGGCGCCCGCTATCTGTGCCAGGGCCGCCGAAGCACCCGGCTCTATGGTCAGGCGGTCGTCGTTGCCGCCGGATCTATCCCAGCTGGATGCCCGCCTGCGGCGGCTGCTTCTGAGGCGCGGGAGATCCCGCAGGCTGCTCCCGAAGTCTCCATAACCGCTCAAGCTTCGCCCCTTTCGATCGAGAGCTACTCAACCACGACGACGGTGTGTGCCGCGACCGGGGGTAGAGTTATCCTTGTGTAGCCGTCTACGACTTCGAAATCGAGCGGCTCTTCCCCGGGTGCGAGGTATACCCGCCCGACCGCTTTCTCGCCACCCATCACCTCGATACTGAGTCCCGCGGTCAACCAGGACTGGTCAACGTGCTGTACAGCTTGAGCGGTGCGCCTGGGATGGTAGGCGACGAGGTGGACTACCTTCCTGTCGGGATGGTCATCGCCCGCCGGCTGCTCGTGCAGCGTAGCCTCAACCCATCCCGGCCCCGAGAGCTTCAGGAGCGGGGGTGGCAGGAAATCCCGGATCGCGTTCAGGGCGATCTCCCTGTACGCCCAGTAGTCGTGATCGCGGTACGCCCCGAAGAGCGGCGCGGCGAAATAGAGGACGCTGTCGTTCTGTACCACGCCCGGAGAACCCAACGACTCCCCGACCGGCGCCTGTGCGTGGCTCGTGAAGTGCTCCCACGTCCGGTCGAAGAGAGCGCGACGCAGCTCTCCGTGCGCCGCCGCACCCCCCAGCGGGCGGACCAGGTGAGCCCGCTCGTAGAAGACGTAGTCGTAGTCGGTGGCTAGCTCGGTAC
>CADDZK010000177.1 GCA_902812425.1 Actinomycetota bacterium | reverse complement strand
AGACAGTGGCCATGTGGGCATTTAGCATAGCCTGGTTCTTGAAGGGAAGCGACTACCTCAAGAGGATCGTGGGCTCGTTCTGAAGAGCTGAACTACCTGACCCCGTCACGTGCGCGCTCAGTGGTGTTAGACTATACCGGCGATCGTGGTGCACCAGACTGTGTGCTAGCCCCTGTTTACGAACCGGATCTTTATGCACATGGGGGAGGGCCGTGCCAAATGCACGGCCCTCGAGAACATGCCTGTGTGGCGTCCTGTGCTTATGGCGCCGAGGCAAAATAGGCGTCCTGCCCCGATGCACAGTGGCCGAGGAAGCACGCCTCGTTTCTCATGTCCGTCCAGTACGCCACGACCCCGCCACCCGGCTTGGCGGCGATGTTGCTATAGTCGCCCATGAACGTCGTTGGATGCGGGTACCCGCTATTCACACCCCGGATTATGAACCATCGGTCATCACGCGTGGGCTGCGACAGCACGGTGGTGATCTGGGTCGAGCCGAACGCGAGCGAGTCTTGGAGGCTCTCCGTCCACAGCGTGTAGCCGTACTCGTGGTTTTCTGCCGTATAGGAGCGGTCGAAGGCGCCGATCCTGAGCTTGCCGCTCGTGTCGTAGGCACCCCACGGCATGAACTGATCGCCAGATGCCTCGATAGCCTCTGGCGCCGACCAGGTCACACCACCGTCTTCCGACTGGCTCACTATGACGTCCGAGTTCGTCGTCGCCTTGTAGGGATCGGGGTTGGCAGGGAGGATGCTGTTTCTCATATCAGACCATACGACAGCAAGGTGCTCTGAGTCGGTTGGATCTGCGGTGATGTTGCCAGCCCCCCACGTGCGGAACTGGCTGTCTTGGTAAGTGGAGCGCTCGAAGACACTCACAGGATAGTCGTTGTAGCCGTCGACCATGGGGGCCACTTTGTAGGGACCTGCAACCCTCTCACCTGTCGTGGGATCCACCTTGACGAGCAGATACTGGTCGCGTCCGTATCCGGCGCTCGTCTCGTCGAAGTTGCGCTGGTTCATGAAGGCGACGTAGATGCTTCCGTCTTTGCCCACCGTAGGAACGGAGGCTTGGTCCTGGTCGCAAGCGTGACCAGCCGTGGGGCTCGTGCAGAAGGGGGCAGAGCCCGAGATCTTCTTCGGGCTAGACCAGGTCACGCCTCCGTCGTGGGTGACCGATGCGTAGATCGGAGAGTTTACGAAAACGCCCCGCTGCGCCTGGTTGTATTTGGTGTAGGTCACGATCGCATTGCCGTGACCCCAGGCGGCTATGTACTCCTTGTCGTTGAAGGTGCCAACGCTTCCCTGCGAGCCGATACCTTCAGCAACTCTTGAGGGCGTTGACCACGTCTTGCCACCGTCAGATGAGTGGGAAACCAGGATGTCCGCATTGGTGTCGGTGAACGCGCTGCGCTGTGCCTGCGACCGGACAAAGCCCATGGTGGCGATATAGGCGCGCCCGTCGGCGTCGAAAGCCACCGCAGGATCTCCCGTGGAGTTGTAGCCGTGGAAGTCGATAGGGTACATCGTCCAGCTCTTGCCGCCATCGAAGGTGACGTGCGCCCTGGAGTAAATCGTCTCAAAGACCGTGCCACCCTGGCTCACGAAGTCCTGGTAGTCATTGGCGCTGCCGATGACGTTGTCGGGGTTTAGGGGGTTGACCGCTATAGAGGTCTCGTTGTGGGGAGCGTTACCTTCGCAGTCGGTGTTGACGTTCGCGGCCGTCGACGTGCCTGTCGAGCAGATAGGGCTACTCGGGTTCTTGTAGTCGGACTCGGAGTATCTCGCTCCTGGCACCACCTTGCCGGTATCCTGCAGGAAGTTCCAGTGTAGTCCGATCGCCGCCCTGGTCGATCCGTCGTCCTCGGCGAGGGCTGGGATCATCCACAGCACGAGCCCGGCCAGTAGCCCCAGCATCAGGACGAGGACAGCCTTACGCAGGCGTTGAGTACTCAAAACATACCTCCTCTTCTCTCATGACTTGCATGTGTAATCTCGCGGAAGCCAGCAAAAGGCCCTCTTCCCCATGCCCTTATGCTCCCTTCATGGGAGCATCCTTCCTCGCCCCCGGTTGGCTGACGCACCCACGAACGGCTACGAGGACGGACGCGTCTGCCGTATAGCGCTACTTCCACGCGCTCGGGCGAACAGTGAAAAGAGAGGGCCGGAGACAAACCGGCCCCCGTTACTCCGGCGAAGACGGCGCCTTCTTGGAGGGACATGCCTCTTGCTCGCCAAACCCTAGCCTGCGAACTTGATGTTCCCCACCTGATCCTGGGGAACGGTTCGCAGGATCCAGTCGATCACCTGTTGCCTGTCAGTCCGGTAGAAGTAACCCACCCCAGCGCAGTTCGGGTTGCGGTTCCACCCCGTGATCGCGACGATGGTGTTCGAGGGGAACTCGCCGTAGAAGACGGGCCCCCCCGAATCTCCGTAGCACGCCCCGCCGTAGCCAAGGCCGTTGAAGTTGACCTGCAGGTTGTAGCCGTCGGTAAGCGCGCTACTCAGGTTCGTGAGCTTCGACTGGGCCATAAGCCGCTCGAGTAGGGAGACCTCATGCACCGGATTGATCTCAGAGAGCCCGTAGCCGCTATGGGTGAAGGTGGTCTCCTGAAGGCCGCGCCTGATGGCCAGGGCGTCGAGCGTCCCGGAAGTTGCCAGCTCACCGTACTCGGGCATGGAGATGGGCTGGTCCAGGATGACGAGCCCCACGTCCCTCGTGTTCGGGAAGTCCCTCCAGGCGGGAGCGAAGTCGTAGTCGTAGATCTCAGCCGAGGTCGCGCAGGTGACGCCAAGGGTACCGGGGCCACAGTCCTTCGGGTAGCCCGTCACGGGGTCCATTCCGGTCTGAGGATCGTAGTTGGCGGCGACACTCTGCTGGAAGTAGACGCGCGCCGTACTTGTCCCGACCGAGCAGTGACCCGCGGTAAGAAACACGGTGGATGTGAGCAGCGAGCCCGAGCAGCGGTGCATGTAGTGGCCGTCGGCGTCGTAGAACCTCACCAGCCCGACGAACGGATGCTCGATATCCTTCTGGTAGTCGCCCGTGATCGCACCCGCCGGCAGCGCCGACGCTGCGAACGTGCCTACCACCAGGACAAGAAGCACAACTAGTTTGCGCATATAGAACCTCCTCAATAAAACATCGCTAAAGCCTTCGCAGATATCCCGTATCTCACTCAATCTGCTCTCCTTACCTGGAGACCTTCTCTCAGGCATGCACGCTAGCAGGCGCCTCTTAGCTGGCCCCTAGCTGCAGGGCACTTGGGCGTAGTTAGGATTAACTATTTTCGGTATACGTGGGGTGAAAAATGGCTCGCTCCCGCGACGCCCCTCAAGCGGGGGGAGCTACATCAATCAGAGGAATGGAAACGCCGCTGGGTTACCCAGGCGGCGATCTGGGCTCGGGACCTGAGCCCGAGCTTGCGCAGGATGCTGGCCACGTGGTTGTTGGCCGTGTTGCCGGAGATCGAAAGCTCTTCGGCGATCTGGCGATTGGTCAGCCCCCGCCCCACGAGGAGCGCCACCTCCCGCTCGCGGTGGGTGAGCGTGCCCGTTCGTTCGCCTGCCGGCGGCGGTTGCTGCTCCACCACGGCGACGAGCGTAGTGGGCGGCTCCCACTCCGCTTCCTCAGATAGAGCGTACTCTACGGCCCTCTCCAGCGGCATCGTCCTGCCCTCAGCCCACGCTCTAGACCAGGTCTCCTTATCGAGCTGCGAGCGTGCGGTGGCCAAGACGCTCTCGTAATTGGTGAGAGAGTAGGTTATAGGCGCGGGGTACGTGCCGTAAGCCTCCTGCATGCCTTCCGAGGCCCCCCACAGCCGCGCTGCGCGGACGGGTTGCTCCTGTCGAGCGGCCACGCAAGCCAGCGCGAAGAGGGAGACCTGGATGGGCACTTTGTAATCCGCGTCCCACCCCTGACGCAGACTCTCGCGCTGCAGCCGCAGCGCCCGATCGAGGTCGCCCTGGATCAAAGCCAGGATACCGAGGTGGCCCAGGCATGTGAGCGTGCCCTGCGTATCTCCTATCTCGCGGAACAGCTCGAGGCCCTCCTCGTGCAGCGTTACCGCCCGCTCGAAGTCGCCCTGGCTTGCTGCCACTATCCCCTCGAGGATGAGCACGTAGGCGAGCGTGTTCGGGCTCTTTATCTTCGGCTTGAGCTCCATGAGCTCCCCGATGACGGCCAGTAGGGGTACGTCATCCCGCTGGCCTAGCAGGGCGCTGTAACCGAGGTCGGTGAGGCCCGATGCGATGCCCTCCTCGTCACCCACCTGCCTGTAGAGGGCCAGGCAATCCTCTGCGAAGGCCTTCGACGCCTCGTAGTCAGCCTGGTAGAGCGAGATCCAGGAGGCCCCGCTCAAGGCTCGCGCCCTCAAACGGGTAGTGGTAGGGTCGCTGCTGGTCCTTGAGGCGGCTCTCTCCAGGTATCTTCGCCCCTCGCTCTGATGGTCTTGGCTGTGCCAGAACCACCACAGCAATAGCGCCAGCCGCAAGCCCAGCTTCGCCCGGCGTCCATCGGTCTCCTCGTCGGCGTCGAGCGACCAGGAGAGCGCCGCCCTGAAGTTATCGCATTCGGTCTCCATCCGCCAGAACCACGCTGCCGGACGCCCTCGCCTCAATTCGGTGGCGTCCGCCTCTTCGGCACCCTCCTCTCCCGCGAGCGCCAGGTAGTATTCCACGTGTCTGTCGCGAACCCGTTTGGTAGCCCCGCTCTCATCCAGCTTCTCCAGCGCGTACTGCCGGATCGGCTCAAGCATCCTGTAGCGTAGCGTCCCTTCCTGCCCGGCTTCTGCCACAACCAGCGATTTGTCCACCAGCCGCGAGAGCACGTCGAGCACGTCGCCCTCTTCTATGCCTTCGCCAGCTCCTACCACCTCGGCGGCCTCGAGCGTCCATCCCCCGGCGAACACAGAGAGCCGCCCGAAGAGCGTCCGCTCGTGCTCGCTCAAGAGATCGTGGCTCCAGTCGAGGGTCGCCCTCAAGGTACGCTGTCTCGATTCAGCGGTCCTGCTGCCGCCGGTCAGCACCTTGAGAGAACTTTCGAGCCTCTCTGCGACCTGCTCCACCGCCAGAGCTCCCATCCGCGCAGCCGCAAGCTCTATAGCCAGCGGAATTCCCTCGAGCTTCCTGCACACCCTCGCAACGGCGCCGGCGTTCTCTTCGGTGAGCCCGAAGCCGGGCAACCGGGAGCGGGCGCGATCCAGGAAGAGCCTGACCGCTTCGGTGCACAGCAGGCTCTCGACGGTGGGCTCTTGATCCCCACCCGGCAATGATAGGGGAGGAACGGCCCATACGACCTCGCCGGGGACACCAAGAGGTTCGCGGCTGGTGGCCAGTACCCTCACCTTCGGACATGTCTCAAGAAGAATGTTGGCGAGGGGCGCCGCAGCCTCAACGAGGTGCTCGCAGTTGTCCACGAGCAGGAGCAGATCCTTCGCCCGCAGGCAGTCGGTGAGCGTGTCCGCAAGCGAGCGCCCCGGCTGCTCGCGCACGCCCAGGGCCCGGGCCACGGCCTGCGGCGTCAGTGCGGGGTCTGAAAGCGGCGCAAGCTCCACCAGCCACACCCCCTCCGGGTAGACCCCCGAGAGGTCACGGGCCACCTCCAGGGCGAGGCGCGTCTTGCCCGAACCGCCCGCGCCACTCAGAGTGAGAAGCCGGGTCATCGAGAGTAGCCGTTTCACCTCCAACGACTCCTTCTCCCGGCCGACGAAGCTGGTGAGTGGGGCTGGTAGGTTGTTCGGCGAGGGGTACAGAGGTTCCCTGGAGCGGCGCCCGGCGGAGAACGAATGGCTCGAAGGGAACCTCCCGGCTCGTATCTCTTCGTAGAGGTCTCTGATCTCGACACCTGGCTCTTCATCGAGCTGCTCGCGGAGGACCTTCCTGAGCCGCTCGTACTGGAGGATCGCCTCGTGCTGCTGCCCCGCGAGAGCGTAGAGGCGCATAAGTCCTTCGTGCGTCTTTTCTCGGGTAGGTTCACCGGCAGCCGCCCGCCGGAGCGCTTCTATGGCAGGCCCGTATTCCTCACGCTCCTCGTGTAGCCCTGCAAGCTCTGAGAGCAGCGAGTGGTACGACCACCTCAGTTGCCCCCGCTTCTCCTCCGCCCACGGCTCGTAGATGTCCTCGGGCAGCAGATCTCCAACGTACAAGTCCAGCGCCGCCCTGTACGCCGCGGGTTCCCCGCTGCGGCGGGCGGTGGCTGCGGCGTGCTCGAATGCTTCGACGTCTACCCAGAGCAGCCCGTCCGGGCACAGCGCGAGCAGGTCTCCCCGGAGCGCCAGGTAGCGGGAAGCGGTATTCGCCGGAGCGGCGGGTTCGAGAGTGCGGCGGGCGACGTGAAGCGCGTAGTGCAGGTTGTTGGCGGCCGCCTCCGGGGCCGATCCCGGCCACAGCTGCTCCATGACCTGCTCCCGATGTAGCCGGTGTCCCGGCGCCAGGGCAAGCAACTTGAGCAGGCTTCGGGCCTTCCTAAGGCGCCACTCCTTCTCCCCGATGCTTCGATGCCCGACCGAAACCTTGAAGCCGCCGAGCAGCCAGAGGCGCACGGCCTCTGGCTCACCGCCCGGCGCATTGGTAGATCCTGGGTGGCGCCGCTTTCCGGTCGCTACTCGCTCCGGTCCCGCCATCTTCTCGCCCTCTACCTTTCCCAGCCAAGCAGGAGTCAATGTGATTAATAGCGCAAGATCAAGCGAGAAGCAAGTTACATGGAGGGAGCGATCAAGCCCCACCATCCGCTTCGGGTTGCGGTGAATGGATCTTAGTCCTTAGACCAACTCCCGCGTTTTGCCTGCAAACGAGAGGGTGACCGACGGGGCTCGAACCCGCGACCTTCGGAGCCACAATCCGATGCTCTGCCAACTGAGCTACGGCCACCAAGCGCAGAACGATTCTAGCAGCGAAAGAGAGCGTAGCAAAGCGTAGTTAATACTATGGCTACGTGTCTCTTTAGTCTCCCCAGCCGAGGAACTCGGTCTTCTTGTCGTCGCGCTTGCCCTCGTCGACTATGCGGAAGAGTCTGGAGGGGCTGGGGGTCTTGATGATCACGACGTTGCCCTGGGCGTCGTAGACCTGGATGGCTACGCAGAGATAGTCGCCAGGCGTGTGCTCGTCGGCCACCTTGAGCGTTACCTCGACGGTCGCCTGCTGCTGGCCGTTACCGTTGCCCCTGAGCTCCAGGATGTCGTTGGGATCGAGGCCCCTCGGACCAAGCTCTCCGGCGTACCTCAGGCGGCGGAAGATGGCCCTCACATGGGCCACACCGTCCTCGTCGCGCAGGACTATGGGGACACGGATCACATCGTCTATAGAGTAAGTATCCGGCTCTACCCGGTCTCGCGGCATTGCAACCTCCTGTAAGGATAACGCCAGAGAATATCATCTACACTCAGGGAAACACGCTGCGGCATGATTCCCGAGAATTATCTTAGCAAGGCAATGCCGTCTTCTCGCGATCTAGTCGAGGTGCGGACCGAGGAGCGTCAGGTCGGCCCGACTCAGGCGGTCCGAGGCGGTTCTGGCCTGGTGCCAGTACGGGTAGAGAAGCGGCGGCGCGCTCACAGCATCGAGGCGTCCTCGCTCCTCGTCGGAGAGCTGAAGCTGTGCGGCGGCGAGGTTATCCACGAGTTGTTCCTCCGTGCGCGCCCCGATAACGACGGAGGCGACGCCGGGGCGGCCGAGCAGCCACGCGAGGGCGACCTGGGCCGCGGAGACGCCGTGGGAGTCTGCGATCTCGACTAGCGCGTCTATGGTGTCGTAGAGCTTCTCGGGGTCGCGCACGGGCGGCTCGTCCCATCCGCTGACGTGGCGCCCTTCGGAGGCGTCCCTGTCGCGGCGGTACTTGCCTGAGAGCAGGCCGCCGGCGAGCGGGCTCCAGACCAGGATCGCGCAATCCTGGTCGAGGGCGAGAGGCACGAGCTCGTACTCGGCGTCGCGCGCTTCGAGGGAGTAGTAGATCTGCTGGCTCACGTAGCGCTGCAGCCCGAGCCTCTCCGAGATCCCGAGCGCCTTCATCAGCTGCCAGCCCGAGTGGTTCGAGGATCCGACGTAGCGCACCTTGCCCTGCCGCACCAGTGTGTCGAGCGCGTCGAGCGTCTCCTCAAGTGGCGTTATTCCGTCCCACTCGTGCGCCTGGTAGAGATCGATGTAGTCCGTGTGCAGGCGCCTGAGCGAGGCTTCGCATTGACGGATCAGGTGGTGCCTGGAT
>CADDZK010000176.1 GCA_902812425.1 Actinomycetota bacterium | reverse complement strand
GGTCTCGATGACGTCCGCGCCGGCCCTCAGATATTCCTCGTGGATGCTCGCGACCATACCGGGGTGGGAGAGGTTCGCGCGCGCGTATGGGTGGCCGAAGCCGACGCCGCGCTCGCCCAGCAGCGTGCCCATGGCGCCGTCCCCGATCAGGACCCGCGTTTTGAGTAACTCTCTGAGGTTCAAACTCAAGATAAAACCTCTCTCGTTTTTCGTCACACATTCGCGCGGAGGAGAGAGAGGCTGCTGTGGATCTCTTTCACCTCATCTGCCGGAGTCTGCTCCGCGGGAGTTGGCACCTGTCACGGGGCTCGCGCCTCGCCGGTTGCCGCGGCTTCTCGGGGCCCGTCCCTCCACCGCTCTCGATGAGCGTCATGGCCTGTTGTTGCGGCCTGTGACGGGGCAATTACAGCACGACAAGGCCCGGATTTCAATTCTACGTCCCTGTTACAGCGCCTTCTCTAACGGCAAACTATCTGCTGGAGAGCCTCCGGAAGGTCCGCATGTAGCGGATGCGGGCCGCTATCTCGCCGGGGTCGCGCACGGCGCACCCTGCCGCGACGACGACCTTCCCCGGGCGTGAGACCTGTGCCCTGCGCGAGAAGACGTCGTAGCCCTGGGCCTCGATGCGGTCCAGGATCGCCGCGTACAGCTCGCGCGCCACGACCACGGGGAAACGTCTCCCCCTCGGGATGTAGCCTATCCCCTCGTCGGCAATGTCGTAGAGCTTCCTCGCACGCTCTATCTCGAAGCGCATGAGGTTCACGAACCGCTCGTCGACCACGCCGGATGCGAGATCTCGCTCCGTATACCCGAAGCGCGCGAGGTCTTCGAGCGGCAAATACACCCGCCCGCGCCGCCAGTCCTCCCCGACGTCGCGCAGGAAGTTGGAGAGTTGCATGGCGACGCCGAGTGCCTCTGCGTAGGCGTCGGCCTCCCCTTCCGTGACCCCGACGACCCTACACATCATCAGGCCGACGACGGCAGCGCTCCCGTAGGTGTAGACCTCGAGGTCGGGATACGTCGGGTAGCGGAAGACGCGGGTATCCATCTTCATGCTCTGCATAAAGGCGGTTATGGTCTCGGGGGCGATACCGCAGGAGCGAACCGTGTCCGCGTAGGCGCGCAGGACGGGGTTGGGGACCTCCTCGCCCGAGACGGCGGCCATAGTCTCGGCCTCGAACTCTTCGAGAATGGAGAGCTGGGCGTCAAGGGGCAGCTCGTGGGGGGTGTCGACGATCTCATCGGCGTAGCGCATGAAGGCGTAGAGGGCGTGCACACGCGGCCTGACCTCGGCGGGGAAGAGCCTGGTCGAGAAGTAGTAGGTCCTGCTGTGCGCCTTCTGCACCCTGCGACACAGCTCGTAGCTCTCGGCGAGCGAGAGCGTGCCGTCCAGCTTCTTGCCGCCCGCGGGGTCGAGTCTCAAAGGCTGCCTACCTCGCGCCTTATGCGGTCGGCCACGAGCCTGGCGCCTATGGTAACCAGCGGCACCCCCGTGCCCGGCCTGGTGCTGGCGCCTACGAAGTACATCCCCTCTACGGCCTTCGAGACCATCGGGGGACGGAAGTAGCCTACCTGCAGGATGCCGTGTCCGATCCCGAACGCCGCCCCCTCCTCGAGGTTGTACTCGTCGTGCCAGTCTGGCGGCGTCCTGACCTTCTCGTAGACGACGCGCCTCCGGTCGAGGCCGCAGCGGCGCTCCAGAAGCCCGTACACCTTCTCCTTGAAAGCGTCCCCGTCGCGGCCCCAGTCCACCTCGGGCCCGATGTGCGGCACAGGCACGAGCACGAACAGGCTCTCCATCCCCTCAGGGGCCATGCGCGGCTCCGTCTTCGAGGGTACGACGGCGTAGAACGATGGGTCTTCGGGCAGCCTGCGATCCCTGAAGATGGCCTGGAAGTTCTCCCTGTAGCACCCGGAGAGGTAGAAATTATGGTGCACCATGTCCGCGAGCTTCCCGTCTACGCCGAGATACAGCATGAACGCCGAGGCCGTGTACCTGAGCCTCTCGCGCCTCCTTAGCCTGAAGTCCCCGTCTGCAGTTCCGCCGAGCAGCTCGCGGTAAGCGTATGGCAGGTCGGCGTTGGCGAGCACGGCGTCGGCCCCTATCTCCTCGCCAGCTGCCCTCACGCCACGCGCCCTCCCCTTCGAGACCGAGATCTCCTCTACCTGGCTATTCATGTGGAACCTCACGCCGAGCTCGGTCGCGAGCCTCTCCATCGCTTCTACGAGCGAGTACATCCCGCCCTCGGGGAACCACAGGCCGTCCTCGGCGAGCTCGGTGTAGGGGAGGAGCGAATAGACGGCGGGCGCCTCGAAGGGGGAGAGGCCGAGGTACATGGTCTGCAAAGAGAACGCCTGCCTGAGCTTCTCTGTCTGGAAGAACCTGGAGACCTGGCGGTAGTAGTTGCCAAGGGCCTTCGTCTTCAGGAGCAGACGAAGGTTACGCAGACCGAAGAAATCCCTGGCACGGGCGAAGTCGCGCTCGACGAACTCCGAGCGTCCGAGGCGGTACTTGTGGCAGGCGTCCTCCAGAAAGCGGTAGAAGCGCGGGGTGACGCCCGGCTCAATGCGCTCGAGTTCCTTTATGAGCTCGGGGAGCGTGCGCCGGATCGTTAGAGCGTCGCCGTCGCCGAAGGTCACGCGGTAGTCGGAGTCGAGCGGTACGAGCCTTACGTAGTCGTCGAGGTCGCGCCCGGCGGAGCGGAAGAGCTCGCGATAGGTGTCCGTCATCAGGAGGAGCGATGGTCCCGTATCGAAGGAGAAGCCGGAGGCCTCGAGCCTTCCCATGCGGCCTCCGGTCTGGGCGTTCTTCTCGAAGACCTCGACCTCGAAGCCCGTTGCGGCGAGCCGGATCGCCGCAGCCAGGCCGCCTATCCCCGCCCCGACAACCGCAACCCGCTTCTTCGGCCCAGCAGATGACGCCGCCAGAGCGTCCACCTCTCTTCTTCCGAGGGTATATTGAGAGTATACGGTGCAGATGCTAGCAGCGTTCACCGCGCGTCCGGGTAAAGGAGCTTACAGGACATTGAATCGTTCGGAACCGAAAGCCTTACTGAAGAGCAGGGGCGCCGCCCGTGTCCGCTCGGGTCACCCCTGGGTCTACCGCTCGGATGTCGCTGATGCGGATGGCGAGGCCGGGGACGTGGTGCGCCTCACGGACAGGAGCGGGAACTTCCTGGGCAGGGCCTTCTACAACCCGAGAAGTGAGATCTCATTGCGCTTAGCCGCTCGCGATGACGAGCCGATAGACGAAGACTGGTTCCGCAGAAAGCTTGAGGACGCCCTCTCATACCGTACCTCCCTAAAGATAGACGCCGACGCCTATCGCGTACTGCACGCGGAGGCCGACGGCGTCCCCGGCCTCGTGGTCGATCGCTACGCGGACTATCTCATCCTCCAGGTCGGCTCCGCCGCCGTCGAGCGGCGCCTGGGGTGGGTGATCCCCGCCCTCGAAGATCTGCTCGTACCCGCAGGCATCCTCCTGCGCGCCGACTCCCTCTCCCGCAAGCGCGAGGGCCTGGATACGGAGGTGCGCACTCTCTCCGGCGAAGTTCCCGAGAGCGTCGTGGTGAGGGAGGGGCCTGTGCGCTACACGGCTCGCCTGTGGACCGGGCAGAAGACGGGCTCATTCCTCGACCAACGCGAAAACCACCTCGCCGCCGGTCGCTACGCCGGTGGTCGCACCCTCGACGTCTTCTCCTACGCCGGTGGCTTCGCGTTGCACGCTGCGCTCGGGGCCGAATCGGTCGAGGCTGTCGACTCAAGCGGGGCCGCGCTCGACGCCGCCCGCGCCAACGCGGAGCTAAACAGGCTCACCAACGTCGCCTTCACCCGCAAGAACGCATTTGATGCGCTACGAGAGAAGTCCGACGCTGGCGAGGCTTACGAGACCGTCATCCTCGACCCTCCCGCGTTCGCCAAAGCGAAGCGGGATCTGCCGGCTGCGATCCGGGCCTACAAGGAGATCAACCTTCGCGCGATAAAGCTCCTCGCCTCCGGCGGCACCCTCGTCACCTGTTCCTGCTCCTACCATTTCTCGCGCGAGCTGATGCACGACACCCTGCGCTCGGCTGCCGCAGATGCAGGAGCACTAATGCGCGTCCGCGAGTGGAGGGGCCAGGCTGCAGACCACCCTGAGGTCCTTTCCATCCCCGAGACCAGCTACCTCAAATGCGCCGTGCTGGAGCGAACCTTCTAGCCCGCTTTACACCCCAGAGCGGAGATGTACTGCGTCCGGTCGAAGACGAAAGGAGGCACCCTGTCGTAGCGCCATGCGCGCCGGTGCGGCTGCTCGAAGCCACTCCAGAGAACCACGTCATCCCGAAGCTCTATCTTGACCCGGAAAGGCCAGCAGCCCACCACGCCACACACGCAGCCGAGCACGGCGATCTTGTCGTCTGAATAATCGTGGTAAATAGCCGGTTCACCGAGCAGGCGGGGTGATGGCAGGAAGATTTCCTCGGGCGGTAACCCGGCATAGCGGCCTGCGAGGTCTTGCTTCCCCTCCCGCGCGGCGAACGGAAGCTCCACCTCTCTGAGGATGTCTACGAGGTCGCGGCCGTTGACGAAGACGACTACCGCATCGACGGTCCCCGCGCCAGGATCATGCCTCTCACCGATCTTGAAACGAAATAGTATCCATCCCCGGATTATAGACTCGCTACTTGTGCCGGACGGTTTCGACTGCGTGCTTTTGTAAAGGCCCTCACAAAGAGAGTTCCTCACTGCTTCCGCCGTTTCGAACCTGGGAGTATAGTTGCGTAACGGCGCGCCAAACGAACGAGAACTCTGTTGACAGGAGGTATTTCATGGGGCCTTCGGACGACTTCCTTTCGACCCCGCTCTGTGGCCTGCTCGGTATACGCTACCCCATCATTCAGGCGCCTATGGCTGGAGGATGGACGACGCCTGACCTCGTCTCTGCCGTATGCTAGGCGGGAGGGTTCGGGATGCTAGCGGGCGCACGGGTATCGCCCGAGAAGCTCAGGGATGACATCAGGGCGGTCAAGGCGCGCACTGACAGGCCTTTCGGGGTCAACTTCCTTATAGCACCGCCTGGAGAGGGGAACGAGGACGTAGAATCTGTCCAGCGTTTTCTCGACCGGTTCAGGGAGAGGTTGGATCTGCCACCGGGAGAGACGGATGTCTCCCTGCCGCCCTCGCCGCTCCCCGAGCAACTGGAGATCGTCTTCGAGGAGAGGGTGCCTGTACTCAGCGTGGCGCTCGGGGACCCTGGAGAGCTGGTAGAGCGTGCGCACGACGAGGGGGCTCTGGTCTCTGCGATGGTCACGACGGTCGAGGAGGCACTCCGCGTGGTCGAGCGAGGCGTTGACGTTGTCGTCGCCCAGGGGGCTGAGGCCGGAGGACACCGCTCTACCTTCGAGGTCGGTCCCGGCGGGGACGTGCCACTCGTGGGGACGACGGCCCTCGTGCCGCGGGTCGTTGACGCGGTGGACGTCCCTGTCGTCGCGGCGGGCGGCATCGCTGATGGGCGGGGACTCCTCGCCGCGCTCGCGCTCGGGGCTTCCGGGGCTCAACTCGGCACGCGCTTTCTCGTGGCGAGGGAGAGCGGCGCCCATCCCGCGTACCGCGAGCGCCTCCTCGCCGGCGTCGAGACGGACACGCTCGTCACACACGTCTTTACCGGGCGTCCCGCGCGGGGCCTTCGCAACCACCTGGCCGAGGAGTACCTGAGAGACGGTCCCGAGCCGCTCGGCTGGTTGCTTCATAGTGCGGCTGCGGGGGACATCTACGGCGCCGCTAAGGCTGCAGACGACGGGGATTATTCGCCACTCCTCGCCGGACAGGGACTCGGGCTGCTCGGGGATGAGCAGGCGGCGGCCGAGATCGTCGAACAGCTCGTGGAGGAAGCAGGGAACGCACTGTCGCGCCTGGAGGGAAGGGGCCTGTAGGTTTCGGGCCTGACTCATGGAGGAGCTTGATGGAGGGTAGGGGAGGACGGCGAGGTTGGCTGGCCCTCGCCACCCTCGTCGCGTTGATGGCTGCGGGCCGGCTTACTCCGGCGGTCCGGTGGTACTTCAGGCAGAGGGCAGAGAGGGTAGTCAGGGAGGTAAGGCGCAGGGGCATCAAGCTGCCGGCCTTCAAGCTCACCCGGCGGAGGACTTTGATCCACCGCCTCACCCACGACCCCGAGCTTATCGGGGCCGCTGAAGTCTACGCCCGCGAGAGCGGCATCTCGATGGCGTCTGCCATGGCCAGGGTCGAGCGGTATACGCGGGAGATCGTACCCTCCTTCAACGCCTTCCTGTACTTCAGGGTTGGGATCCCGCTGGCGGCTTGGATCTGCAGGTCCCTCTACGAGGTCCGCGTCGTCTCGAAGCGGGGTCTCGCGGCGCTGGACGAGAGCAAAGACGCGAGCGTGGTCTTCGTGATGAACCACAGGAGCAACATCGACTACGTACTTTTGGCCCATCTGACGGCGGACCGCACCGCCCTCAGTTACGCGGCGGGGGAGTGGGCCGGCGTCTGGCCTCTGGGGCGGTTGGTCGGCGGGATGGGCGCGTTCTTCGTGCGGCGCGGTTCGGGGGACGATCTCTACCGGCGGGTGCTCGAGCGCTTCGTCCAGATGGCCGTCGAGGGCGGCCTGACGCAGGTCTTCTTCCTCGAAGGCGGGCTGAGCCGCGACGGGAGGCCGCGCGAGCCGAAGCTGGGGCTCCTCGACTACATGCTCAGGCGTTTCGACCCGGATGTAAGCGACATCCTCTTCGTGCCCGTCGGCGTCAACTACGATTGGGTGATAGAAGACCACAGCCTCCTGCAACCGGGGGGTCCGGAGGCCGGTATCCTGGGACACGGCGGGCTCATCGCTTCAGCAGCTTTGTCCGTGGTCCGGAACCTCCTGCTGGCGCGTCTCGGCGGCGGCTTCCGCCTCGGCGAGGTCGCCGTCGATGTCGGGGCGCCGATCTCGGCGTGCAAGTACGCCGCATCGCGCGGGGTTGCGTTTCGAGAGCTGGAGCGAGAAGACAGGATCGAGGAGGTCAAGTTCCTGGCCGAACTCCTCATGCACTCCATAAACGAGTCCGCCCCACAGACTGCCGTACCGCTCGTCGCCCGAGCATTGCTCGAAGCTCCTCAGAGAGTCGTGCCTGAGGACGGGCTGATCTCGCGAGCGCGAAGTATCGCGGCCGGTGAAGAATCTCTGGATTACGAGGCTGCTTTACGGACGTTGCTGTTACGGCGGCTGGTTCTAGTCGAGCGCGGCTGGTATCGTCCTGCGCCGGGTAGCGGGAAGATCCTGGCCTACTACGCCAACTCTTCCTACCGTTGAGGAGAGGTCCTGCCGGTCTGAAGCATGCCCGCGGCGCGGAGGGTATCTTCCAGTACCTTACGAGCCTCGGGAGCCCGGAGGAACCGGCTGTGGGCCCCCTGATACCAGCCGATGCGCGGTTCTCCCCAGTGGCGCCACAGGCTGTGAGCCTCGACCGGCGGCACCACCCTGTCGACGACGCCGGCGAAGATGGCCAGGCGCTCGCGTGGGATCCTGGGCTCCAGCGCGAGCGGTGAGACGGGGCGCAGTAGCTCTTCAAGCGTCTCCTCGCGGATGCCCTCGGTGCTCAGGGAATGCGTCGCCACGGCCGGCGCGTTGGTCCAGAACAAGCGTGCGGGATCGACGGCTGGGTTGCCCGCGATGGCGCAGTCCAGGTCCTCTTCCAGAGCGGCGAGCAGCGCGACGGCGTAGCCGCCCAGAGAGTGGCCCAGCGCTCCTATGGCCGGGGCGCCCTCGCTCCTGTGCAGCCACGAGACGAGTCGCCTGAGCTCCCAGATCGCCTGCTCTCCCGTGTGCAGCGAGTCCATCAAGTCGCCTGAGAGCGTCCTCTCGCCGCCGAAGGGGCCCGTGCGTCTGGGACCGTGCGTGGGGAGAACGGGCATGAGAACGTTCAAACCCAGCTCATCCTGCAGGTACTCGGGCTGAAAGAGATCCAGGTTCTTCTTCAAGGTGCCAACCCTTATGCCGTGGACGCATACGAGCCACGGACGCGCCTCGCCGGGGTGGCGCAGAATCCAGGCGTACGCGGTAGGGTTGTGTCTACGGGAGAGCCAGCGCCCGCTGCCAGGTTCCTCCGCGCGCGGCTCGTAGTGGCTATCGAAGGTGAGGCGCTCGATCTCCCTTCCAAGATGGTTGATGGATCTGATCTCGTACCGTTCTAGCGGCGGGGTTCCCTGTGGTATGTGGCAGGCCTGGCCAACCAAC
>CADDZK010000175.1 GCA_902812425.1 Actinomycetota bacterium | reverse complement strand
GTTCTCGTACCAGTCCATCTCGACCTTGTCGACGGCCCGCTCGCCTTGCACCCTGGCGTTGAAGAGGTCGGGGAACATCGTCGGCGAGTGGTTGCCCCACACGACGAGGTCCTGGACGTCTTCAACGCCTACCCCGACCTTGCGGGCGAGCATCGAGACCGCACGGTTCTCGTCGAGCCGCGTCATCGCACTAAAGCGCTCGCGCGGCACGTCGGGGGCGTTGTTCATCGCGATCAGGCAGTTGGTGTTCGCCGGGTTGCCGACGACCAGGATGCGCACGTCGTCGGCCGCGTTCGCGTTGATGGCCTCGCCCTGCGGCTTGAAGATAGCCCCGTTCGCCTCAAGGAGGTCGGCGCGCTCCATGCCTTTCTGGCGCGGGCGGGCGCCGATCAGCAGGCAGACGTTCGCGCCATCGAAGGCCTCCTTGGGGTCTGCGGTGATATCGACGGACTCCAGCAGCGGGAAAGCACAGTCGTAGAGCTCCATCGCCGTGCCCTCGGCCGCCTGCAAGGCGGGCTCGATCTCGAGCAGCCTCAACTTCAATTTCTCGCCCGGGCCCAGCAACTGGCCCGAGGCGATCCGGAACAGGATCGCGTACCCGATCGCGCCCGCGGCGCCGGTTACGGTGACGTTCTTGGACATCCGATTATCTCCTTCTGATAGAGAAACCTAAGATGAATGATAGGGGAACTCGGTCTCTCCTGCCGCTCCTCGCACGGTAGAATGGCTCCGCGGCTTTTCTAAACGAGCATGGAGGATCTTGGAGCTAACAGAGGCCATACAGTCACGTCGGAGCGTCGGGCGCGTAAAGCAGGACCCCGTGCCGAAGGAACTGATCGAACGTATCCTCCAGAGCGCCGTGCACGCCCCGAACCACAGGATCACCGAGCCTTGGACCTTCCACGTCTTTACGGGCCGTGGGCGCGGAGAACTCGCGCGGGCGAGGGCCGAGACGGCCCGTCTGCAGGCCGAGGCCGAAGGCGAAGACGAGGAGATGGCGGCGGGGAGAGTCAGCCGCGAGCGCAAGAAGGCCTTCAGGGCGCCCGTCGTGATCGCCGTGATCTGTACCGCGGGCCGCGATGAGGTGGAGACCCTGGAGAACTACGCAGCCTGTGCCGCAGCCGTCCAGAACATGCAGCTCACCGCCCATGCCCTCGGCCTCGCGAGCATGTGGCGCACCGGTGCCATGGCCTACCACGACTACATGCGCGAGTTCTTCGGGCTCGGGGAGGACGACACGATAGTCGCCTTTCTGTATATCGGCTACCCGGATATGGGGGAGAGGCCCCGCAGGCGCAGGCCCGCAAGCGAGAAGACCGTCTGGCACGAGGGCTGAGAAATATCCCGGCGGCGCACGCCGCTAGTAACTAAAAAGTACTGACAAGCAACAACAAAAATCGCTCATTTGGGGGATGTCGGGCTCTACGTGGCGGACGTAAGCTACTTCCGTGACGTTGTAGTGGCGAAAGGGGCTTTTCTCCGCCCCATTACGAGAGGAAGAGCAGAGATGTCGAGAAACACTTTCGCTCTCGGGGTGCCCGTGGCGAGAGAGATGATGACCCTTACCTTGTGTTTTCTGCTGATGTCGGCGGCGATTTTGATCGTGTCACTGGCGGCCGACCCTGCGCTGGCCTTGAGCACCTTCACCGTCAACCGCACGACCAATGAGTCGGATGCGAGTACGGCCGACGGGGTGTGTGACGTGGATACTTCCACGACGGGGAACCAGTGTACGCTCAGGGCGGCCATACAGCAGGCCAACGCCAACTCCAACCCTAGTGAGACGGATGCGATCAAGTTCAACATCCCTGGCGACCCAACGAAGGTAAAGACCATCAGGCCAACGTCGGAGCTACCTGCGATAACCCAGTCCGTGACCATAAACGGTTACTCCCAGCCCGGCTCCGCGCAGAATACGAGGGAAAGAGGGGCCATCAACGCGGTCCCGAAGGTTCAGCTCGACGGCAGCCTGGCCGGTATCGACGCGGACGGTCTGATCGTACAGGGGGCCAGCAACATAACGATCCGGGGCCTCATCATCAACCGCTTCGACCGCAGCGGGATCTTCCTGACGAGCACGGACGGCTCCGACGACAACCACTTCGAGGGCAACTTCATAGGCACCAACGCCGCAGGTACCGTCGCCCTTGGCAACGGGAACACGGGCGTGGAGATCAACGGCCTCAACGACGGCAACGTGGTCGGCGGGAGCGCCGCGGAGCAGCGCAACCTCATCTCGGGCAACGAGGGCGATGGGGTCTTCGCCGGCACTGACGGCACAGACACTATTCAGGGGAACCTGATCGGCACGGACAAGAGCGCAACCGGAGACCTTCACAACGGCGGCACGAGCAACAACGGCGAGGGTGTGAACCTGGGTGGTCAGAACAGCGTCGTCCTCGATAACATCATCGCCTTCAATACCTCTGACGGGGTGCAGGTAAGGAGCAACGCAACCGGTACGGGCCACGACATCGGTCCGAACTTGATCTTTTCGAACGATGGGCTTGGCATAGACCTCATCGACAACACGAACAACGGCCTCGGTCCGAACGGCGACGGTCCGAACACCAACGACGGGGGCACGGCGGACGACGCCGACACGGGTCCCAACGACCTGCAGAACTTCCCCACCATCACCTCGGCCACGACCTCGGCGAGCACCGGCGACACCAAGATCGACGCGTTCCTCGACACGGTGCCGAGCACGCAATACACGATCCGGTTCTATTCCAACCCGCGCGATACCGGCGAGGGCAAGACCTTTATCGGCGACACGACGGTGACGACCAACTCCAACGGCACCTTCTCAGTCAACGACTTCGTAGCCACCAGGACGGTCCCCGTAGGGCAGTCGATAACGGCGACCGCGACCAAATTTACCGCCCCCCGCAACACTTCGGAGTTCACGGGGGAGCCAAGGTCCGTCAGGTCGGCTCCGTAGGCCGGTTCACCGGGAAAGGTGGTGGGCAGATGTTGAGATGCAGCTCTTCTCAAACCCCACCGGTATGGGCGAAGGCAAGACGTTCCTGGGGCAACTCCAGGTGAAGATTAACCGCAGGGGGAAGGCCCTCTTCAGCTTCTTCGGTACTGCGGTACCCCAGGCAAACGCGATAACTGCCACGGCGACGGGCGCCGACGGTACCTCGGCGTTCTCAGACCCCGTGGCGGTGATCCCAGCCTCGTAAGATCGGTCGCTGCAACCGGCGGGTGAATATCACGTATCAGTGGTAGCCCACGAACTGAGGAGCAAACGTGAAGACGCTGCTGAGACGCCTTCTCATACTCGCCGTACCCATAGCCTTGCGCAAGATCCGCAACCGACGGCGCGGACGGTAATCAATCCTCTATCGGGACGGCCTCGAAGCCTTTCTCGGTGCTCTTGACCTTGACGAGGAAGTCTCCGGGTTCGTGGTAGAGGATGACGGGGGCGCCGCGCGACTCGGCCTCGGAGAGCACCTCGATGCGGTTCTTGCGGGCCGCCTCGGGGTCTGTGTCCACGCCGGCTATGAGGTCGGGGTTAAGCCAGATCTTGGCCGGCGCCAGGTCGGCGGTGTAGAGCGCGAGGTCGTCCCCGTCTTCGAGCCACACGATCTGATGTCCCGCTGAATGCCCGGCCCGAACTTCGACCCTGACGCCGGGCAGGATCTCCCCGTCCGCGTCGAGCAGCTCGCACCAGCCCTCTTCGACGCCCTTCTCCACATCAGGTACCGCGGCCCGGCGTCCGTCTTTCTCAGGCATCTGCCGCGCCTCGTCGAGCGCGGCCTCCTGTACATAGACCGTGGCGTTGGGGAAGCTCGGCGGGTTCAGCGCCCAGCCGACGTGGTCGGCGTCGAGGTGCGAGAGGACGACGTGCGTTACGTCCCCTGCATCGTAGCCCGCCTCTCCCAGGTGGTCGAGGAGGTTCTCGTCTCTCCTGAGCTCGTAGCGGCCGACGAGGATCCCGGGCAGCTCTGGCCCGAATCCCGCGTCGATGAGCACCAGGTCATCCCCGGCCTCCACCAGGATGGGGTGCATGGCACCCTTGATGCTGGCCTTCCGCGAGCCGCCGAAGAGGTTGCCCGCGTCCGTAACGAATACGCCGTCGTCGAGGATGTGTACCCGCATCTTCCCCACGTCGAAGGTTGTCGCAGTAGCCAAGTCTTCGAACCCTCCTCTGGTCGTGAACCCGCATGATAGCGGGCCGGTGGGCCTTACGCTCGGCGTCGAGAGCGTGGCATCTCTAGCCCGAGGGGGCTAGGATAAACTCATCCGTATTGCGTATGGCGCAAGAGGACGGCCCGCGGCATAATTCCTGCCATGTCTATGCGGATGCAGGGGAGACTGAACCGTGGGTTAGCCCGCTACCGGTGGGTCATGGTCGCGCTGGTCGCGCTCCTCGTCCCCGTCCTGACAGCGGGAGAGAGGTCGGCCTCCGCCGACTCCTCCTACGATTCCGAGGAGCTTCAGTTCCTGCAACTCATAAACGATTACCGCCAGCAAAACGGCGTGGGGCCTCTGATCCTCTCCGATACTCTGACGGTCTCCTCCGAGCACCATTCGCAAGACGAGGCTAAGTACGGCTTCTTCGCCCACAACACCGAGGCGAGCTCTTATTACCCGAGAGGTTCGCAGCCCTGGGACCGCATGGCGGCAGAAGGCTACGACTACAACACCTACAGGGGAGAGAACCTCGCCGTCGGCTACGAGACCGCCGAGGAGGTTTTCGAGGCCTGGCGCGAGTCACCACCCCATAACGAAGCCATGCTCGACGGCCACTACCGCGTCATAGGCGTCGCCCGCCTTTACGTGCCAGGAAGCGAGCGCCACCACTGGTACTGGACCACGGACTTCGGGGGGTATGTAGATCCAACGTCCCACGCACCGGACGTGAACCCCAGGGCCGGAGAACCGCAAGGTGCGAACGATAGCCAGAAGGCTACGGAATCCCACGAAAAGAAGCCGGCTAGAGACCGCGGCGGTATAGAGAACGGTTCTATGGACCACAAGGGTGTCTGGAGACAGAAGGCCAAGGACGGGGCCGACCTCATACTCGAAGACGGCTACGCGCGGCTCGGCGGCTACGATGACGGAATCGACGACCTGAGCCAGAAGATCCGGGTCCACAAGAACAGCACCCTGGCCTACGGGCTCAAGATCAGGACGGCGGATCACCGTCAGCCGGAAGACAGGCTCGTGGTCCGGGTGACGAACAAGGAGGGCAAGCAACTCGCCGTGCTGAGGCGCTACACGGGAGAGAACGCGGGAGGGTGGAGGAGACCGAAGGTAGACCTCTCACGCTTCGCGTGCAGGACCGTTTACCTGAGCTTCCACGTCAAGACGGACGGCGCGAAGCTCACCACCTTCTACGTGCAGAACGTCGTCCTCAAGAAGGGTTGAGGAGGACTTCAGGGGCTCAGCCTCATTTTGAGGCCGTCTCCCAGAGCTCTCGCAAGGGTACGAGGATGCTTGACGAGGCTGTAGACGGGCGCGTCTCCGGTGAAGCTCTCGACGAGCGTCCTGCGGGCCTCGGGGTCCTTCTCGCACGCCTTGAAGAGCGGCTCGAGCATCTCCAGGTTCGGCACAAGGTTGACCAGCGCGTGTCCTGAGAGGTGCTCGCGGGCGCGCCTGCTCATGAGCTGGCGTTCGTAGCCGGAGAGGGTGGGGGCCGAGAAATCCTGCCTGACGTGAGCCTCGTAGGCCCAGGAGGCGGCCAGGCGACCCGACTCCAGCGCGTAACCGACGCCCTCGCCGCTTATGGGGTGGATCATGCTCCCCGCGTCCCCGACCAGCATCATCCCCTGGCCGTATCGCTTGGCGCCCCACATCCCCATCTTGAGCGACCAGCTCGTCGGGGGACCTTCTGGCGTGGCGTTCTCGAGCCAGGCTGCCATCATCGGCTCTTCTAGAAAGCGGTCGAAGAAGTCCTTGAGGTTTCGGCCCGTGCGGGCCAGCGCCGCCGTCGAGACGCCCGCGCCGACGTTGGCCCAGCCGTCTCCCATGTAGAAGACCCAGCCGTACCCTGCCCCGTGCGAGTTCATGTCCTTCGTGATAAAGACGTGCAGGTCCTGCTTATCGGGGCCGTCCACGTCGCGGAAGTACTGCCTGCGGGCTACGGCGTTCTGGTGGGCTTTCATGCCGTTGCCAGCGAAGCCTCCCACACCGTCGGCGACGATTACGAGCGGGGTCTCGACGCGCAGGGGTTCGCCCGCCTTCACGGCCTCGATGCCCGTCACGTTACCGGCAGGGGATCTCTCGAGCTCCGTGGCCCTGACCCCCGCGCGGAAGTCGGCTCCCGCCGAGATTGCGCGCTCGAGGAGCCTGGCGTCGGTCTCCTTGCGCCTGACGACGTAGCCCCTGGGACCGTGCAGGGAGGGGGGGACACCCTGGCGCAAAAAAGCCGTCGTCGTGTATATGGAGAAGCCTGTGAACTTGCCGTGGTGCGGCTCGTCGAGCCAGTCGGCGAGGCCCATCAGTGCGACCTCGGAGGCCGCATGCGGCATCAGGCCGTCGCCACAGGTCTTGTCCCTGGGGAACTCCTGCCTGTCGATGAGCAGCGTGTTCAGCCCCGCCTTCGCGGAGTGGTAGGCCGCCGAGGAGCCGCCAGGACCGGCTCCAACGACCACGAGATCGTACCGCCCGGACATCGTCCTCCTTCTCGAAGCCCTCCCGAGTGTGCCAGAATAGCTCGTTACTGGAGCGGCGTTCATTATACTTCGGCTACGAAGAGGAGGCGTCGACTTGGTCGACCGCAACAGGCCCGCCCGCTACGCGGTAGGGGAGCGAGCAGCCCTCAAAGTCACCGGACAGCCGGTGGAGATACTCGACGTCAGGAGGGGCGAGTTCGTCCCCGACTTTGTATACAAGGTGCGCGTCCTCGCCGAGAGGCCGGCGAGACCCTACAATCTCTCCGTGCCCGAGCACGATCTGGCAGACCTGTCGGTCTGAGCTTGTCAGCACGGCGCCGTTGGCGCCTTTCAGCACGCATCGGGCCTTAAAGGCCCTCGCTTTCAGCTTGAAAGCTTTTTCGCGGGCGGCTTCACCCACAATTACGAAACCCGAGTGGCAGGATCTGCCTCTCGAACGGCGGTTTCTGTATCCACGTCCTTGCTGACATGCTGACAAACGTAGGCGAAGCCGGAGCGTGCTGACTAGCTGACAGGCTAAAAATCCTCGCCCGTCGTCACGTTCATGTAGGCGACGTCGACCAGTGGGACGCCGGTCGTCAATGCTTGCTCGACGCAGCGGGTAAGGACCTCGGCGGCGACGCCGGCGTCGGGGAAGTGCCCGTCGAGGAGGCGGGCGGCGCGGGCTATCTCGTAGAAGGAGAAGCGGCGACGCTCACCTGTCAGCCTGTAGACCGCCTCGAGCACCTCGAAGCGGAGTGAGATCAACTGCTCCAGCCTCCAGCGGATCTCGTCTACGGTGAGGTTCATGGTCTGGTAGAGGCGCGCGATCTCCGCGACCTGGACGAGGCTATTGGGGCGTTTACCGAGGCGCCCGACGGAGTTCTCGTCGAGGTAGCGCCGCGCGGTGATGCGCGCGAGCGCCAGCCGTCCCTCAGGGCTGTCGTAACCGGAGAGGGGGCGCAGCTCCCGCTGGCCGCGGAAAGAACCAGCGGGGACTTCCTTATCGCCGATAAAGGTGCGTGGGGTATGGCCCCCTGCGTAGTAGGCGATCTGGCGCGCCATCCTCCCCGCCTCGGGCGAGTCGATCTGGCTCCGGATCTCGACCCACCTGCGTACGGTGCCAGAGTACAACCGCTCCAGTGCCCGCCAGGTCGCGTCTCCGCGCAGGTCCACCTCCCCTGGCTTCTCTGTTACCACGGAGATCTGTGCGCTGGGCAAAACGTCGCGGTAAGCATCCCTCACGGCCGCGAGCAGGTCTTCGAACTCCTCGTCCACGGCCCCCGAGAGGTACCTGCGTCGCTCGGCAGGGAGAACGTACATGAGGCGACTCTTGATCCTGCGCTCCTTGCCCTCGGCCGCCTTGAGCCTGTCGATCGCATCGTAGAGCTCCCGCCTCCTGCGGAAGACGAGCGCGGTCAGCTCCTCTACCTCAGGGTCGTCCGCCGAGCCCTCGGACCAGGCCTCGTCGCGCGCCGAGCACGCCGCCTCGTGGGCATTCTCGGCCCGGACAACGGCCCGCTGCTCTGTCTCTCGTTCCGTCTGGGCCTCGCCCAGCTCCCGTTCGAGGGTCTCTATCGTCGAGGACATCCGAAATTCCCCGTTCCCACAC
>CADDZK010000174.1 GCA_902812425.1 Actinomycetota bacterium | reverse complement strand
CCCCGGCCCGGACCGATCATGCAAGTTCCGCCCAGCTCCTGTGCCCTCTCTCGCATCGAGGAGAGGCCGACCCCGGCGTCGCGGTCTTCCGGCATGCCGACGCCGTCGTCCGACACCTCTAGCTCCGGCGTATTCTCGCCGACCGAGAGGCGGGCGCAACACGTCCGTGCCCGTGCGTGGCGCGCGACGTTGGTTATAGCCTCCTGCGCGATGCGGTAGGCGGCCACCTCGACCGCGGCCGGCAGGGGGGGCAGGCTCTCCGGTGCCTTCAGACTGAAGACGGGAACGTCGTCACCCTCTTGCGGGTTTGCGGCGAAACCGTAGGCTTCGGCCTGCTGGCGAATGGCCGCTACGAGACCGAGGTCGTCGAGCGCGGGGGGCCTGAGGTCGTAGACTAGGCGTCGCACGTCCACAACGGCGTCTTGCATCCTGTCCCCGAGACGGGCGAGCAGGTCCTCGACCTCTCCCGGCCTCTCGCTGGCCAGGCGGCGCGCCGCTTCGAGCCCGAAGGAGAGGCTCGCGAGCGTAGGGCCGAGCCCGTCGTGCAGGTCGCGCCTGAGACGGCGGCGTTCCTCCTCGCGGGCCGTGATCAGGCGTTCGCGAGATCGCTGCAGGTCCGCTGTGAGCCTTACGGCCTGGACGGCCACCTCGACCTGGCGGGCGAGATCCTCAAGGAGAGGACGGTCGGCGGGGGAGAATGCCTTGCCAGATGAGCCTGGGAGAGGAGGAGGCGTCCGACCTCTATCTTCCCGTGGACCAGGGGCAGCACGGCGGGCTCGCCCACGGGCGTGCCGTAGGCGGCCACGGTCTTGAACCCGTCCTCCTCTTTCAGCGCTATCCGGGCGTGGGGAATCTTCAGTACGTGGGCCACGGTCTCGACGATGGTGGGCAAGCCCGCCTCGGGCGCTGTGGTCGCATGGAGGCTTCGTCCCAGGCGCAAGAGCGCCGCATAAGGGTCCTGACTCTCGCCGTACATCAGGCGATTCACCCCGCGCTGCAGACGCTCGCGCGGCGGCTGGAAGAGCGCGGCGATCAGACCGGTTGCGAGCAGAGATACGGCCAGGTTGCCCTCTGTCCCAACCTGAAAGAGCGCCCCGAACACGGCCACCAGAAGGACGTAGAAACCTACGACCGCCGCCGTCAGCGCCCCGTAGACGAGGGCGCGGTTGATGACCAGGTCTATGTCGTAGAGACGGTGGCGCAGTATCGCTACGCCCGTGAAGACCGGGACGACGAAGAGGGCCAGTGCGACCAGGAACTCGAAGGTCGTCTCGAGCCGCAACTCCGTCAGAGGACCCAGCATTCTGTCTTCCTTTACGAAGAGGCTGAAGTTGTCCATTATCTGCAGCGCAGGATGAACGGGCCTGTCCAGGAAGAGCAGCGTGAACTCTTCTACGGCACCGTCCGCCACTATCGCGGTCGCCCCGATAACAGCCGGAACAGCGGCGCAGGCGAACCACGCGAGCTGCCTGCGTTCTTCGCCACCGGCCCGCCTGATGCGCAGTATGAGGGAGACGATGCAGGCCAGGCAGCCCACCTAGAGCAGCACCCCGCCTACGAAACCCGACGCTTCGAAGAGTCTGTGCGTGGGGAAGGGTCCTTCTGGCGTGCCGGCCACCCCGACCGGGTTGCGAACATAGTAGTAACCGGGCAGGGGACCGAACCGGAGTGCGTCTGCGAGGGCGACGATCATGGACCCGCAGACGGCAGCCCACGCCACGGCCCGCCAGCGGTGGGACATCAGGCGTCCATCAGGGAACAAGAGCACCAGAAGCACACCCAGCGCCACCAGGCCCGAGAACCCGAGCCACGTGGAGACCCAGGCTGCGTACTCGCCTCCTGGCAACCACAGCCGGTAGAGGAGCGCGTGATCCGCATACGAAACGGCGAAGTGTCTTGTCCCGTACAGCACGCCCATGCCGCAGAAGATCCAACCGATCAGATTGGCGGGCAGGCGCGAGACTATGAGGGCGCCTACCGTCGGGCAAGCCAGAGACAGCAAGGCCGTGGAGACGGCGAGGATCAGGCTGGGACTCTCCGTGGGAACGAGAAAGTCGGGGATGAGGACGTCGAGCAGCAGACTCGAGGCGATGAGCATTACGCACAGCACCCACAGATACCAGGCCAACCGGTTGAAATTGCGAGCACTCGCCCACGAGGTCGTTGGATCCGCCCCTCGTCCTGCTGCGGCTCTATCCGAGCCCGGCCCGACCCTCGTATCCTGGTGAGAACTCTCCATGTATCGTGCCGTCTCCTCCCATCTTCTCTCAGGCTACACGAAGACCGGTGATCAACGGGTCTCGCAGTTTACGGTTACGTCCCCTTTGTCGACGTAGGCCACGTCGTTGGCGCCGGGGCCGCAATCGATGGTCTCGCCCGGCGTGCCGTCGATCGCGTAGATGAAGTCGTCGCCTTCCCCGGCGGTCATGGTGTCACGGTCCGCTTCGCCGAAGAGCGAATCGTTACCTCTTCCGCCGCTCAGGTTGTCTTTGCCCTTCCCGCCCTCCAACCGGTCGTCGCCGGAGGACCCGACGAGCCGGTCGTCACCAGCTCCGCCGTCGAGGCGGTCCAAGCCGTAGCCACCGAGCAGTTCGTCGTCGCCAGGGCCGCCCCTTGCCGTGCCCCCGACACCGCCGGTGTCCAGAGAGTCGTCGCCCGCGTTGCCGAACAGGCCGTCGGGCTCCTCGCCGCCGTAAAGATGATCGTCGCCCCCTCTGCCCACGATCAGGTCCACGCCGGAGCCTCCCAACATGTTGTCGGATGCGGAGGTGCCGGTAAGCCGGTCGTCGCCGGAGGGCTTCGGGGCACCGACCAGGAACGCGGACACCCCGATCAGGACCGCACAGATTAGCACGACCAGGAGGACCCTCCGTCTCAGCCCCTCCCTTCTGGTCTCTCGGGGGCCGAGAGCCTGCCGGCCGGAAGATGATACGTCGGGGACGTGATCACGCGTGCCGTCCTGGTCTTTCATGGTTGGCGGTGGGCTCCCGATCGCCGTCCTTTCCGCGGCAGTCAGTAACCGTGCCGAAGCCACAGTCTACCCCTTGATCCACGGTGGCGAGGTCTCGATGCGCGAGAGAACCACACCGGTTCAGGACACCTCGCCACGGGACGACAGGCTGCCGCTCGTGCTCTCCGTCGTGGGCCGTATGGTGTATTTTCTTCTCGCCGCGCCATCTGGTAAACGGCCTCTCCCACCGCGCACTGACGCGTCTCGGGGATGCTGTCCGGCATGTTAGCAATGGTGGTAAACAGAGGTCATGGGACCACGGTCCTATTTTGGTCGCGGGTCCATATCCTGGTTGCGGGGTTCTCCACATTGGTGCGTATTAACGTCGGCCCGAGGCACGAATCCTCCCGAGAAGTCGGCGCCGGCCAGGACTCATCATTGCTTTTCAACAGACACTGCGGCGCCCGTAGGCTGACGAGCCGCCAGTCCGAAGTGCTATAACCGACCCATGATCCTTGCTATAGAGACCTCCTGCGACGATACTTGCGCAGCCGTCGTTGAGCCCGACGGGCGACGCGCGCTCTCGAACGTCGTCCACACGCAGACGGAGCACGCGCGCTACGGCGGCGTCGTCCCCGAGGTCGCCTCCCGCGCCCACCTCGAACGCCTGGACGGAGTAGTAGAGAGATCACTATCGGACGCTAATATTTCCCTCGACGAGGTCAGCAGCGTGGCGGTCACGACGCGGCCGGGTTTGATCGGCGCCCTCCTCGTCGGGGTCGCCGCGGCGAAGGGCCTCGCATACGCCCGCGGGCTCTCGCTGGTCCCCGTGAACCACCTCGAAGGCCACGTCGCCGCCGCGTACCTGGCCGACCCGGAGCTGGAGCCGCCTTTCGTGGCCCTGATCGCCTCCGGCGGCCACACAGCCCTCTACTCCGTAGATGCCGACCGCAAGATGCACCTCCTCGGCGAGACGCTCGACGACGCGGCAGGCGAGGCCCTGGACAAGGGCGCCAGGATGCTCGGCCTAGGTTTCCCCGGAGGACCCGCGATCTCGAAGGCGGCGCGCGAAGGAGACCGCGACCGCTACGATTTCCCCGTGGCTCTGAAGGGCAGGGATGACCTGAACTTCAGCTTCTCAGGCCTGAAGACGAGCCTCCTCTACAAACTGAAAGCGATGGACGAAGAGCAAGTCCGCGAGGAGTTGCCGCACCTGGCCGCGAGCTACGAGGCCGCCGTCGTTGAGGCCCTCTCCCGCAAGCTCCTTCGGGCCGCCGATCTCCACGACGCGCCCGCGGTCGTCGTGGCTGGTGGGGTCGCCGCCAACGCCTCTCTGCGCAGCACCCTCGAAGCGGAGTGCGCAGAGGCAGGAACCACCCTCGTCGTCCCGCCACCGGATCTCTGCACGGACAACGCGGCCATGATCGGGGCCGCAGCACCCTACTCGACCGTCATCGCCTACCCCGAGTACCTGAGCCTGAACGCCCGCAGCGTCTGAAGGAGCCGGGAAGGCAGCAGGGGACGCTCATCCTCACCTGGTGTTAATGTCCTCGCAGTCTGGCGCGACTTTATCCTCGACATCCACATTGGCAGTATCCCGGTTGGGGCCACAACTGACAAAGTCCCTCAAGCCGTCGCGGCTGTTGATCACGTCGTCGCCCCAGCCGCCGGAGATGTCGTCGGTACCATCGCCGCCGGCGAGCTCGCCATCGTCGCCTACTCCCCCGTAGACGCCGTCGTTGTCGTCTCCGCCGATCAGCGTGTCGGTGCCCGAGGTGCCGTAGAGCTCGTCGGCGCCCGGACCGCCCTGGGCCTTGTCGTTGCCAGAGCCTCCAATTAGCTCGTCGTTTCCTTCCAGTCCGACCAGCCTGTCGTTGCCTCCCCTGCCGTAGAGGGTGTCATGCTGGGCGGTGCCTCTGAGCGTCTCTCCCGCGTTGGTTCCGATCTTCTCGACCGCGAGAGCTACCCCGGCGGCTACCAGAACCGCCGCTCCTATCGCAGCGAGTAAAAGTATCACTCGTCTCATCGTCCTCGTCCTACTTTCATCAGCAGCTTACAGTGGCACCACGATAGCGGATGCACGGTGCACGACGCATCCCCCAAAAGGACTATCTTCTGTCGCCGAGCGGATCTCTCTTGGAGCGTCGGAAGCCGGGTGCTGTGACCAGGTGGGACGATAGGACGGTCTCGGGACGCGTCTACGGGTCGCGCAGCGAGGCGAGGACTCGCTCGCGTTCCTCGCCGGTGAGAACCGTGCTCCTAGCGCACACGATGCAGGTCGCGTGCAGGCTCTCTGGATGCTCCTTGACGTAGAGCAGTACCACCTTCTTCGGAACCCTGTAGAGGATGTGCTCCGTGCGCCTCACGCAACGCTCGCAGGGGCGCTCTTCACGGCCCAACTCCTTCGGCAGACGGCTTAGGCTCGGTATCCTGTCGGGCCGGAAGATGCTGAAGATACTCACGTTTGAATTGTACCCTCTTCAGGCATATACTCTCGGCATCGGCACTCTAATCCAGGGAGTGCCAGAAAGCTAAAGTCGAGTCCTAGTTTAACAGAGGAGGTAGATAGTGGCGCACAAAGAGCTAAGGTTCAATACCGAGGCACGCAGGGCTTTGGAGGCGGGTGTAAACAAGCTCGCTGACGCGGTCAAGATCACGCTCGGCCCCAAGGGCCAGTACGTGGTCCTCGACAAGAAGTTCGGTTCGCCGACGATCACCAACGACGGTGTGACGATCGCGCGTGAGATCGAGCTCGAGGACATCTTCGAGAACCAGGGTGCCCAGCTCGTCAAAGAGGTCGCGACCAAGACCAACGACGTAGCCGGCGACGGGACGACCACAGCGACGGTTCTCGCCCAGATCATCGTTCGTGAGGGCCTCAAGAACGTGGCCGCCGGGGCCAACCCCGTCATCCTGCGCAGCGGTGTCGACAGGGCTGTTGCTGCCGCCGTCGAGGCCATAAAGGCCCAGTCCACCGAGATCAGCGGCAAGGAAGAGATCGCGAGGGTAGGTGCCATCAGCGCGCGTTCTGAGGAGGTCGGCAACGTCATAGCCGACGCCATCGACAAGGTCGGCAAGGACGGCGTCGTGAACGTCGAGGAGTCGCAGACCTTCGGGATGGACCTCGAGTTCACCGAGGGGATGCAGTTCGACAAGGGCTACCTGAGCCCGTACTTCGTCACCGACCAGGAGAGGATGGAGGCCGTCCTCGACGACCCCTACATCCTCATAGCCAACCAGAAGATCGGCAACGTCCAGGACGTGCTGCCGCTCCTCAACCAGGTCATGCAGTCCAACCGTCCGCTGCTCATAATCGCTGAGGACGTCGAGGGCGAGGCACTTGCCACCCTGATCGTCAACAAGCTCAGGGGCACGTTCAACGCTGCCGCGGTCAAGGCCCCAGGCTTCGGCGACAGGCGCAAGAGAATGCTCGAGGACATCGCCATCCTGACCGGTGGCGAGGTCATCACCGAGGAGCTCGGCCTCAAGCTCGAGAACACCCAGCTCAACCAGCTCGGGCGTGCTCGCAAGGTCGTCATCACCAAGGACGACACCACCATCGTCGACGGTGCCGGCGACACCGAGAGGATCACCGGCCGTATAAACCAGATCCGCTCCGAGATCGAGACCACCGACTCGGACTTCGACCGGGAGAAGCTGCAGGAGCGGCTTGCCAAGCTGGCGGGCGGCGTCGCCGTCATCAAGGTCGGCGCTGCGACCGAGACGGAGCTCAAGGAGAAGAAGCACCGCGTCGAGGACGCCCTCTCTGCGACCCGCGCGGCCCTCGAAGAGGGCATCGTGCCCGGTGGTGGCGTAGCGTTCCTGCACGCCCAGGATTCCGTCGCCGGGTTGCTCGACTCGCTCGACGGCGACGAGAAGACTGGCGCCAGGATCATCCACAGGGCGCTCGAGGAGCCTATCCGTCAGATCGCCCGCAACGCGGGGGCCGACGGCTCCATCGTGGTCGACAAGGTCCGCTCCGAGAGCGGCAACGTCGGCTTCAACGCCCTGAGTGGTCAGTACGAGGACCTCATCGCGGCCGGTGTCACCGACCCGACGATGGTCTCGCGCTCCGCTTTGCAGAACGCGGCCTCCATCGGCAGCCTCATCGTGACCACCGAGGTCATCGTGGCCGAGCCCGAGGAGGAGATGCCTGCGATGCCTGGCGGCGGCATGGGCGGCATGATGTAAGGAGCCCCCGAACAGGGCTTCTGTCGGCGGCGTCCCGAAAGGGGCGCCGCTTCTTCGTAACCCTTTCTCTTTCGCGGGGGTCTCAAAGGGTATATATTGCGGCTGGCCGGGCACCGAGTGGAAAGAGAGCGAGGTGAGGGAGGATAGATAGGGGACTCGCCATAGTAGTCGTCGTTCTGGTGATAATCCTTTTGGTCGTGCTCGTATTGCCGTTCGTTACTTAGGGAAACGTCTCTTGCGAGGGAGGTGAGAACGTGCGGGGTGGGCTCATACCAATACTTGTAGTCATAATTTTGGTCATCGTGATCTTGCTGTTGCTCTCGCGGCTTCTCTGAGGAGGCCGCTTTCTTATAGCGCAGGATGGGTCTCCAGGGAGGCACATAAGTGGGTACGAACAACCTGGTTACCATCATAGTGGTAGTCATAATCGTAATAGTAGTGTTATGGCTTTTGGGAGTAATTCCGGGCCTCTAGCCCAAGTCTGCTGCTTGACCACGGCGGCGGTCGCGGTGTAGCATAAGCTGGATTTGCAACGTCCGGCAAAAAAGTGTATCGGGGCCCACGGAGTCAGTTCTCCGTGGGCTCCGTTTTGTCTGTCCGCTACGAACGGAAGGGAACCACAGGTATGGATATTGAGATAGGGAGAGGCAAGACCGCGCGAAGGGCATACGGGCTCGACGAGATCGCCATAGTACCGAGCCGCAGGACGCGCGACCCTGAGGACGTCGACATCTCCTGGTCGCTTGGCAACCTGAACCTGGACCTACCCTGCCTGGCGAGCGCGCTCGATGCGGCCGTAGACCCGACGACCGCAGGGATCATCGGTTCTCTTGGCGGCCTCGCCGTGCTCAACCTCGAGGGCCTTCAGACCAGGTACGAGGACCCCGCGCCGGTCTTCGAGGAGATAGCCAGCCTGCCCGAACACAAGGCCACGCGCGTCATGCAGGAGATCTACTCCGAGCCTATAAAAGAGGAGCTCATCTTCCGCCGCGTCCAGGAGATAAAGGACAAGGGCGTCATCGCCGCCGCCTCGCTCACACCTCAGCGCGTCGAGCGCTACCACAGGGCGGCCATAGAGGCCGGCCTGTGGTAG
>CADDZK010000173.1 GCA_902812425.1 Actinomycetota bacterium | reverse complement strand
GCCTTCCGCTTCCCGTGGAAGGGACACCCGCAGGACGAGCCCGCCGTCGTCGCCGACGCTGGATCTGAAGGCAAGGTAACGCTCTACGTCAGTTGGAACGGCGCCACGGAGGTAGACACCTGGCAGGTGCTCGCCGGTACCGGTCCGGATAAGCTTGAAGTGGCGGGGTCGGCCCCCCGCAAGGGCTTCGAGACCGCTATAACGCTCCAGAGTGATGAGCCGTACGTCGCTGTGAGAGCCAAAGATAGCTCGGACCAGGTGCTCGGCACCTCCGAAGCGGTCAAACCGGGCAAACAGGCATGATCGGGCCAGGCTACCTCCTGAGGGACACCGTGGCGCCCGGACTACCGCGCGTTGCCATGCCCGAGGTAGCGGGGCCATGCGGGGCTATATTCTCCGGATCTCTCGGACGGTAAGGACCTGCCGATGCGCATACGGGACCGACTCTCTCTGTCGGAGGGCGGGACGGTGAGCAAGGGCGGCATCCAGCTTCGATGGTTCGAGGCCGTCGTCGCACTCGCGGGTATAGTTGCGTTCGCCCTGGTCGGGCCGTTCCGGGAGGTATTCGCGACGCTACCGGGTGTGCTGCTACTGGCAACCCTGGTGTTGTTTCTGGCGCCGGGTGTCATGGTGGCGCGATGGTTCCTGGGCGAATATTTCTCTGGCGTCGCGCTTGCGCCTGCAGCTTTCGTTATAGGCGTCGGGCTCTTCGCCCTGTTGGGCCTGCCCATGCTCATCCTGCAGAGCACGCTGGCCGCCTACCTGTGGGTCTGTGGCATAACCGTCGCCGTGGCCCTGCTCGCCGCCCTGATCCGGACCTTCCTTCCGGCGCGGGCGGCTGGCCGGGAGGGAGGATTCGCGCTCACCGATAGCGGGGGACCGCTGTGGGCTCCCTTCGCCGCGCTCGTCGCGGCGCTAGCGTACATCGCCAGGATCACCGCCCCGAGCTACTACGGCGACATCTGGATCTACCTCTCGTGGGTCAGGGAATACCTGGGCGGTGACAGGCTCGCCTCCGTCGAGCCCTTCTTCGGGGGCGATGTGGGGCTCTCGCGCGCCAGGATAAACGGCTGGCTTCTGGAGCAGGCCGCCGTCGCCAGGGTCTCGGGGATAGATCCTGTCCACCTGGTCTTTACCTACCTGAACCCGGCCCTCGTTGTGGTGGCCTTCCTGACCTTCTACGCGCTCGCGCGCATCCTGTTCAGGAGTGAGAGGGCGGCGCTTCTCTCAGGTTGCATCTACGCGCTCTTCTTCCTGGTCCACCTCAGCCAGTCACGCATAGCCTGGGGTGGTGAGTTCGTCCAGCGCCTGCCCGAGGACAAGCTGGTCGCCAAGTTCCTGTTCCTGCCGCTCGCCCTCGCCTTCGCTTTCGCCTTCCTTGAGGGTGGGAGAAAACGGTACTTCTGGGGTTTCGCCTTCCTCTGCTGCGCCGTCGTGGCCGTACATCCCATAGGGTTGGCGATCATCGGGATCTCCATGGCCGGTTTCGCCATCCTGCACCTGGCGGCCAACCCGCGCAGCCGAGCGACGTGGGCGAGGATCTCGGCCATGGGTTTCGCAGGCCTCGCCGTCGTCACCGTTCCAGCCGTCCTCGTCTCACTGTTCACCGATGAACCGCTGGCGAGCGCGCTTGCCGACTCGGATATCAACTCCGGCGACCCCGACGTGCTGAGGAACATGATCTTCGTGAGCCCGGAGAGGAACCGCATCTTCGAGCTTGCCGACGGCTCGTACATGATGCACCCTTCGTTGCTCCTCGACCCCGTGATCGCCGCCGCATTCCTGATCGGACTCCCTTTCCTGCTCTGGCGCCTGAAGAGCAGCCTGGCGGCCAGGCTGCTCTTCGGAACGATGTACGTCACAACCGTCGTTGTCTACGTCCCCCCGGTCGCCACGTTTCTGGGGGACGACATCGTGCTCCCGGGACAGCTGTGGCGCCTGGCGTGGCCGATACAGCTCGCCGCCGTGCTAACGCTGGGCTGGCTACTCTGGACCGCGGTGGGCTACGTGGCAGGATGGCTCGAGAGACTCAGAGCAGGACGTTTCCTCGCCGCGGCGCTGCCGGTCCTCCTGATAATCATCCTGACGGTCGCCGCCGTGCCCCTCGCGCGTCCCGGCATGGAGTCGATACAGGAGCACAGGGTGGCGAGCCGCGAGGCCGGTTTTTATCCTGCGGATCCCATCTACCCCTGGTTCCGCGACGAGATACGCTCGCCGGTCGTCGTGATGGCGCCCGACATGCAGGGCGCCCGCATCCCGGCCTACTCCTCCGAGGCGAACGTCGTGAGCCGCAGGGGCAGCCTGGTCCTCAAAGTCCTCCCCGAGCTGGAGAAGCGGGCGCCGGGACAGATCCAGGTGCCCCAGGGTTCGCTCGACGTGCGCAACTTCTTCCACGGAACCACGGTGAAAAAGGCTACGGAGATCCTGCGCCGCAACCACGTGGACTACGTGATGGTCCCGAAGGACTCTCCGCTCGTCGGCTCGCTGAAACGCCTGCCCGGCTTCGAACCCGTAGTCACACCGAGCGAGAGGTACGACCTGTACAGGGTGGACCTCAAGAAGCTGGCCTAGAAGCGGAGAGCCCCGCTCCCTGCCCTTTCTGTAGAATGGTCGTCTCTGGAACTTCGTCGCAGGAGGCAGCGCACTTGACGTTTTTCGGACAGCTCGGTGGCAGGGTGATAGGCGCCCCTTCGATACTCTCGGCGGATTTCTCGGAGCTCGCCGAGGAAGTGCGGAGGGCCGAGAGAGGCGGCGCGGAGCTCGTCCACTTCGACGTCATGGACAACCACTTCGTCCCTAATTTGACTGTCGGTCCCGCCGTCGCGGCCTCGCTGGCGGCGGCGGTGGATCTACCCATAGACGCCCACCTCCAGGTCACGAACCCTGACAACCTGATCCCTTCTTTCATCGAAGCCGGCGTCGTCAGCATCTCCGTCCAGCCCGAGGTGGTGACGCACCTGCACCGCACGCTCGGTCTGATCCGGGCCGGCGGCTGCGAGGCCGGCGTTGCCCTCAACCCGACGACCCCACCCGAGCTCATAGCGTGGGCCCTGCCTTACGTGGACTACATCAACGTTATGAGCGTCAATCCCGGCTTCGGTGGCCAGGATTTTATCCCCGAGATGGTCGAGAAGGTCAGGCGTCTGAAGGAGCTGACCGACGTACCCGTAGAGGTCGACGGGGGTATAACCGTACAGACCGCCCCGCTGATGGTCGAGGCCGGAGCCCAGATCCTCGTCGCCGGTTCCGCCGTCTTTAAGGGCGATCCCGCGACCGAGATGCAAAGAATCATCGAGGCAGGACAGAGCGCGAGATAGCTTTCAGCACTTCAGCACGCCGTGTGTGGCGGCTTGTCAGCTTCTCAGCTAGTCAGCAAGGGCGTGGATACCGTGTCCACTATTCGAGGGGAGTGCTCCTGCCCGAGGAGTTACGTTTGCTGAGCGTGGGCGAGGCCGTTAGAACTGTCTAGCTGAAAGCGTGGCCGTAGGGCCGAAGCGTGCTGAGGGACGCTAAAGGCGCCGTGCTGACGAGCGGAGGCCAGCAGGTCGGAGCGTGCGGAAACGCGAAACATTTCCTTGTTAGCGCAATGACTGTGTGGTAGCTTTGGCCTGTTAACTTTCGGGGGCGGGTGGAATTCCCGCACCGGCGGTGAGCCCGAAGGGATAGGTCCTATCGGGGAGCCCGCGAGCCTCCAGGGCCAGCCAGGAGGTTGAGCCGGTGAAGGTTCGCTTCGCGTTCGCGACGAACCGTAGTCCGGCGCCGACGGTGAGAGTCCGGATGGGAGAAAGGAAAACGTGCTGCGGGATTCTCTAATGGATCTCGCCCGCCGCCTCGCTGAGCGCGGGCGATACACGGTTGCGCCGAACCCTCTCGTTGGGGCCGTCGTCGCGCGCGATGGCAGCGTTGTGAGTGAGGGCTGGCATTCCAGAGCAGGTGGGGATCACGCCGAGATAGTCGCCTTGAACGAAGCCGGGGGAGCGGCGCGGGGGGCCACCCTCTACGTCACGCTGGAGCCGTGCAACCATTACGGCAGGACGCCTCCCTGCGTGGAGACCATCCTGCGCTCGGGTCTCTCGCGAGTCGTGGTCGGACAGCTGGATCCCAACCCCAAGATGCGGGGCAGGAGCGTCGAGATCCTGCGCGAAGCTGGTGTCGAGGTCGAGGTTGCCTCAGACCCCATCTTCGAGCGCCAGAACGAGCAGTACCTCCACCACATGCGTACGGGTCGGCCCTTCGTTCACCTCAAGCTCGCAACGACCCTCGACGGCCGGATCGCCGCCTCAAGCGGCGACAGCAGGTGGGTTACCGGCGAGGCGGCGAGGCTGCGGGCCCACGAGCTCAGGGCCGAGGCCGGGGCCGTCCTCGTCGGCGCCAACACCGTGCGTACCGACGACCCGATGCTCACGCCACGTGATCTTTCGGTGTCCCCGCCTCGTATCACCCGTGTGGTCCTGGATCCCAACCTGATGACGAGCCCCGAGAGCAACCTCGCGAGGAGCGCTCACGAGGCGCCCGTCGTGGTCTTCGCCGCCGAAGCAGGCGGCCGCGAGAGAGAGCTGGAAGAACGTGGCGTCGAGGTCGTTCTGGCGCCGCGCTCGGAGGAGGGGCTGGATCTCTCCTGCGTCCTGGAGGAGTTGGGTGGGCGTGGGATCAAAGGCCTCCTGGTCGAGGGTGGCGGCGAGACCGCGACGCGCTTTGTCCGAAAGGGGCTCGCCGACAAGATGACGCTTTTCTACGCGCCGAAGCTCCTCGGCTCCGAGGGTGTGCCGATGATCGGTGCGCTGCGCGTAACGAAGATGGCGGAGTCGTTGCAGTTCTCGGTCTCCGAGGTCGAGAAGGTCGGGCAGGACGTCGCGCTGACGCTGTATCCCGACGCCGCACGAGAGGAGGAACGTGTTCACCGGGCTTGTTGAGGAGGTGGGTCGTGTCTCGGGGCTTGAAGAGGGTGAGATGCTGCGCCTGAGCATCTCCGCCCGGCGGGTGGCCGAGGACACGCGCACGGGCGACAGCGTCTCTGTAAACGGAGCGTGCCTCACGGTCGGCGAGGCCGCTGAGGGGACGCTCACCTTCTACGCCATGCCAGAGACACTTAGGCGCACCGCGCTCGGCGGCCTCGCCGAGGGAAGCCCCGTCAACCTGGAGCGGGCGATGTCCGCGGGGAGCAGGTTCGGGGGACACATCGTGCAGGGGCACGTGGACGGCGTGGGCGAGGTGCTCGGCGTGCATCCGGAGGGCGAAGCGGAGATCTGGGAGTTCGCCGCGCCCGAGGCCGTGCTCCGCTACTGCGTTCAGAAGGGTAGCGTCTGCGTGGACGGCATAAGCCTGACCATAGTCTCGGTCGGTGAGGCTTCTTTCACCGTCTCGATCCTGCCTCAGACCCGCGCCAACACGAACCTGAAGGAGCTGCACGTGGGTGATCGCGTGAACCTGGAGGCCGACGTTATAGGCAAGTACGTGGAGCGGCTGCTCGAGCCGCGTATAGAGGAGAGATTTTCAACCTTTGAGAGGAGCGTAGGAGATGCCATTTAGTCCCATAGAGGAGATTATCGAGGACATCAAAGCCGGCAAGATGGTCATCGTGTGTGACGACGAGGACCGCGAGAACGAGGGCGACCTGACGATGGCAGCAGAGCTCGTAACGGCAGAGGACGTCAACTTCATGGCCACGCACGGGCGAGGTCTCATCTGCCTGCCCATGGCAGGCGAGATCATCGACCGCCTCGACATACCGCAGATGGTCACCCACAACGCCTCGCGCATGGGCACCGCCTTCACCGCCTCTATCGAGGCCAAGGAGGGCATCACGACGGGCATCTCCGCCGCAGACAGGGCCCACACCTGCCGCGTCGCCGTCGACGAGGCGACGGGTCCGGAAGACCTGGTGATGCCGGGTCACGTATTCCCCTTGCGGGCGAAGCCCGGCGGCGTACTGCAGCGCGCAGGCCAGACCGAGGCCGCCGTAGACCTCGCCAGGCTCGCGGGCCTCAAGCCCGCGGGTGTGATCTGCGAGATCATGAAAGAGGACGGCACGATGGCGCGCGTGCCCGACCTCGAGAAGTTCTCGAAGGAGCACGACGTCAAGCTCGTTACGGTCGCCCAGATCATCGAGTACCGCCACGCCTACGAGACGCAGGTGAGGTGCGCCGTCGAGACGAAGCTGCCGACGCCTTTCGGGGAGTTTAGGCTTCGCGCCTACGAGAACGAGATAGACGACCTAACCCACGTAGCCCTCGTCATGGGCGAGCCTGAGGGCAAGGACGACGTCCTCGTCCGCGTCCACTCTGCCTGTCTCACAGGAGACGCTCTCCACTCCCTCCGTTGCGACTGCGGTGAGCAACTGGAGGCCGCCATGGAGCGCATCGCCGAAGAGGGAGAGGGCGTCATCGCCTACATGCAGCAGGAGGGCCGGGGGATAGGTCTACTGAACAAAATGAAGGCCTACCATCTGCAGGATGAAGGGATGGATACGGTCGAGGCCAACCAGAAGCTCGGGCTGGCGCCTGACCTGCGTGACTACGGGATAGGGGCCCAGATCCTCAAGGACCTCGACCTCAAGCGCATCCGCCTCCTCACCAATAACCTCACCAAGGTAGTGGGACTCAGGGGCTTCGGACTTGAGATCACAGAGCGCGTGCCTATCGAGATGGAGCCCAACGGCTACAACGTGCGCTACCTGAAGACGAAGCGCGAGAAGCTCAACCACGTCTTCGAGAAGTTCTAGGGGGCGGGTGTGGAGCAAGGAGCCAACAACATCGAGGGGAACCTCTCGGCGGGGGGGAGGTCCTTCGGGATAGTCGCCTCTCGCTTCAACGACTACATCGTGAAATCGCTGCTCGAAGGGGCGATCGAGGCGATCCGGCGCCACGGCGGCGACGTCGAGGCCGTCGATGTTGCGTGGGTGCCGGGTTCCTACGAGATACCCGTCGTCGCAAGAGAGCTGGCGCTCTCCGGACGCTACCACGCGATAATCTGCCTCGGCGCCGTGATCCGGGGCGCCACAGCCCACTTTGACTACGTCGCGGGGGGAGCGGCGAGCGGCATCTCCTCGGTGGCGCTCGAGACGGGGGTGCCCGTGATCTTCGGGGTCATCACCACGGAGACCATCGAGCAGGCGATAGAGCGCGCGGGCACGAAGATGGGCAACAAGGGTTTCGAGGCCGCCGTCTCTGCAATCGAGATGGCCGACCTGATGGCGAAGATCCGCGAACGTTCGCCGCAGGGCGAGGACGTGCCCCGCTACGGAGCCTCCAGGGGCTAGAGGGTCTCCGCCACGGGGGACGGCGCTCCGGCGGTAGCCTTCTGCACCTTGAACGCCTTGAGGCAGGAGGTGCAGACCCACTCACGCCGTGTGGAGGAGCCTTCCTGGATACGAACCTTCTGCAGGTTAGGGTTCCGGCGCCGGCGCGTCGCCCTCAGCGAGTGGCTGCGCGCGTTGCCGAAGTCAGGTTTCTTGCCGCACGAATAACAGACTTTCGCCACGAAACTTCTCCTGTGCTAGGATACCGGTCGAGTTTGGGGACCCCGGAAAACGCGATTCGCAAGCCGTCTCCGGACGCCAGGCGATGATTTTACCAGATTGTTGGGATTAGCCTAGAGTGGGGAGTGACCCGCTCGTAGAGTGGTCTGCCGGGAGTTCCGCGAGAGGAGAGATGAAGGGTTCTCTGCGATGGCGATAGAGGTAGCCTACATGGTCGCCGCGGCGCACGCGGCCGTCAAGGCTCAGGTCGCCAGGATCAACGCGCTCAACGTCTACCCTGTGCCCGACGGGGACACGGGCACGAACATGCTGCTCACCCTCGAATCCGCGCTGAAAGAGACGTCGGGCCAGACCTACGCCAGCCCCGAAGAGGCGAGCAGGGCCGGTGCGAGGGCGGCGCTCATGGGCGCGAGGGGGAACTCGGGGGTCATACTCTCGCAGATGATCCGGGGCGCCTGCGAGGTGCTCGCCGACAGGACCTCCCTCGACGCAGAAGCATTTGTCGCAGGACTCGAAGGAGCACGCGATAGGGCCTACTCCTCCGTCCGTGAGCCCGTCGAAGGCACGATGCTTACGGTGATAAAGGACGCGGCCCTGATGGCCAGGGAGGCCATCGAAGAGGGAGACGCGGACCTGCCTGCCGTGGTCGAGGCTGCGAGGCGGGCGGCCCACGAGTCCGTGCGCCGCACCCCGGAGCTCCTCGACCTACTGCGCGAGGCCGGGGTGGTCGACGCCGGGGGACTGGGGGTGGCCGTGATCCTCGACGGCCTCTACGCCTGCGTTACGG
>CADDZK010000172.1 GCA_902812425.1 Actinomycetota bacterium | reverse complement strand
GCTGCACGCCGCGAGGCTCTCGGGGAAGACCGCCGTCGTCGTGCTCAACAAGGTCGACCTCCTCGACGATGAGCTCAGGGCGTACCTGCGGGAGGCCTTCCCCGAAGCTTTGCATGTCTCGGCGGCCACGGGAGAAGGGGTCGCGCAGTTGCGTGACCGGTTCGAGGAGATGTTGCGAGAGAGCGGCGAACACGCCGCTCCCGAGCCGGCGAAGCGGGAGCACAGGGTCTTCAGGCCGACGTGGAAGGGGGTGCGGGTGGAGCACGAGAACGGGGGCTACGTCGTCTTTGGCGAGGGTGTCGAGCGGCTCGCTCTCAAGACCGATTGGGAGAACAGGGAAGGCGTCGAGCGTTTCCAGCGCGAACTCGAGAAGATCGGCGTGGTGGGCGCCCTCAGGCGGGCCGGCGCGGAGCCTGGCGACGAGGTCAGGATCGGCGAGACGGTGTTCGACTTTCAGTGAGGTGGACTTGAAGATAGGGATCTTCGGCGGAACCTTCGACCCCGTGCATCAGGGGCACATGATCGTGGCCGAGCAGGTCATGACCGAGCTCGACCTGGCGCACGTCGTCTTCGTGCCAGGCGGCATCCCGCCGCACAAGGAGGCCTCAAGCGTCAGGGCTAGTGCCGAGGACCGTCTGGCCATGGTCGAGGCCGCGGTCGAGGGGAACGAGCGTTTCACAGTAGACAGGGTCGAGATCGACGCAGGACGCCCGATGCACAGCGTCGAGACCGTGAGCATTCTTAAAGAGAGCTCCCCCGAAGACGACTGGTACTTCATCACGGGCGCTGACGAGGTCTCCAATTTGCTCGCGTGGAAGGAGCCGGACAGGCTGCTCGAGCAGGTCGTCATGGTCGCAGCAACGAGGCCCGGCTACGACCTGTCCAGGTTGGATCATCTGGAGGCGGCCCTGAGAAACTTCGACCGGATCTTCCCCGTCGAGTGTACGCGGGTGGATATCTCGGCTACGGGGATCCGACGCAGGATGTTGCAAAAAAAGAGCATCAGATACCTGGTGCCCGAGGGGGTACGTAAGATCATCGAGGAGAGGAGTCTGTATGAAGGAGACGGAAAGCGATCGGAGGGAGGGCTTTTGAAGGAGGAGATCCGGTGAGGCGCGACGAGTCCGTCGCAAGGCAGGAGAACTTCGGGACCGAGGGCGAGGCGCTGACCTACGAGATGGCAGCCACGGCTGCCCGCGCGGCGAGCGAGATGTTCGCCAGGGATGTAATCCTCATCGACCTGAGGGGCCTCGTCTCCTACGCCGACTACTTCGTGATAGCCAGCGCCCAGACCGAGCGCCAGACGCGCCGCGTGGCAGAAGAGGTCATAGAGAAGATGATCGAGAAGGGCTACCGTCCGCGCACGAAGCGCCTCGACGAGGGTACGGCCTGGATCAGCCTGGACTTCCTCGACGTGGTAGTTCACATCTTCACCGACGAAGCGCGCGACTACTACCGCCTCGAGTCCCTCTGGCGCAGCGCCCCGCAGGAGCACTGGCAGGGCTAAACACGTTGACACCTCCCCGGAGGCTGCATATACTCTGACGAGTTTTCTTCGGGGCCGTAGCTCAGCTGGGAGAGCGCCACGCTGGCAGCGTGGAGGTCAGGGGTTCGATCCCCCTCGGCTCCACTCCCACGATGACACCTCACAAACGCCGGGCTCCCTCCGGTCGTTTCTCTATTTTTCAAGCATTCGAGATCGGTGACATGTGCAGGCACGGAGGCTTGCTCCTATGCAGGCTTGTGCACCGCAGCCGGATCAGCCCTCGGCCGTCTTGGGACCGTTGTAGGCGTTGAGTAGCAGTTGCAGTTTGGGGTCGAACCCCATCCTGCGCTTCGCCACCGCCCTGAGCCGCCATGCGACGTAGGTCTGATCCGTCTCCAGGCAAGGACCCGCTGATGCGGGCATGGCTATCGCGAAGGCATACTCCCTGACCGACCCACTCTCGTACCGGGGGCTCTCCTCGACCATCTCGCTCGCCACCACCGTCTCGGACGAGTTGCCCGATTCGCGGGTGACTACCTCCACGCGGGCCAGCTCGACGAGCAGCGACCTCGCCCTGAAGTCCTGGCTTGGTGTGATGACCAGGGTGCCTTCTATGCGCTCTCCGACCCAGAAGCTTCGGCCTGGGAGCCGGAACTCCATCTAGCACAGCCCGTGGAGGTCGAGATCCGGGGCGCTCTCTGCCCAGCTCGCGTAGGACTCCGAGGTGGAGAGCACGGGCAGAGGCAACTCCTTGAGGACGTTCGGCGCGTTGGGGACGGCGAGGGTAACCAGGACTTTCCAGTCTCACCGACCGCTCTCGGCGCCACCGTAGGGGCATCTTGAAGACGATCTCGTGCGCGGAGTAGCTTCCCGGTTGCATAGTTTGCCCCTCCAGGATGCGCTCGCTGGCAGCTTCGACCTCGGCTGTAGCGCCGCGCTCCTGAACTTCTTGCGAGAGCGCTTATTCACCTGAGTGCGTGGAAGGGGTCTTCTCAGAAGTTGGGCCCCATGAGTATGAAGACTGGTTGGGGAAGATGCGCGTCTTTATCGAACGCCTCGTACGCCCCAGGCACGGGCTATGAGGTGGTGCTCTCCCTCCTGGTTGGTCGGCAGAGTGGCCCGAATGCGCTCGCGAAGCTCCGCCCGCCGCTCCTCACTCAGCGACATCGCGTAGCCCGGCGCGGGTGCCTGGCCGCCCAGGAAAGGTGACCAGTAGTCCTCGAAGTCCCTAAAGACGGTCGGCACGTCGATAGCACGTACTCGGACCTTTTCGAGTCCCGCCGTTTGGAAGAGGTTGGTAAGCGGCTCCGGCCTGCAAAGTGGGAAGCGTCGTCCCTCATCCAGCTCGCTGGCCCTCGGGTCGAGTGCGACCGCAGCATCCCAGAAGTGGCGCATCATCTGCATACCCTCGGCGTAATCCCAAACGTAGGCGGCGACGACCCCTCCAGGGCGCACCACACGCGCCATCTCCGATAGGGCCCTCTCGGGTTCTGCCACGAAGTTGAGAACTAGTCCGGAGACTACCGCATCGAAGGTCGCCGAGGGTGTCTGTAGAGCCTGCGCGTCTCCGACCTCGAACCTTGCGCGCGGATCGGTCAGCCGCTCCCGCGCGAACGCGACGTAAGCTGGTGAAGGGTCGATGCCGACGACCTCGCCCGGGTCAGCCAGCGCGAGGATGGACTCGGTGAGCGCCCCCGTGCCGCAGCCGACGTCCAACCAGCGGCCTCCAGGTGGCACCGCGAGCGACTCTAGAAACTCCCGCGCAACGAGGCGGCTCCAGCGACCCACGTAGGGTTCATAGGCATCGCCGCTGTCCCATGAGTCCGCTCTACTGCCGTGACCTGCCTGCTCATCCATGGTGTCATCTCCCGATGGATACGCTTCCTACCCAGCATGATGTAATGTTGTCGTGCCACCCGCAATAGCTGCCCCGATTCACCCAACCTCGTAGAAGGTAAATTCTACAAAGTTGGACTTCCCCTTTACGGAGTTCTAAGAAGTTCGTTCTGCCCTCGACCTCGTAACGCTTGCCGTAACGGCTGGGAGACGGTGCTGCTGTAGAGTAGCGTCGTGACGGAAGGAACAAAGGAACGGGATAGAGGAATCGGTGGGATGAGCACCCGCACCGCCTCCCGGTTGGCGTGGTCACTTTGGGGACTCTCATTGATCCTCACACTGTTAGCCCTCTTGCTCTTGGCTCTGAACCTCGCTCACCCACACACGCACACCTTCGATTCCTGGCTCGACAGCACGCTCAATGCCGTGTTCTTCTCGACTGTGGGTGCCATCGTAGCCTCCCGCCGACGTGAGAATCTCGTGGGATGGCTGTTGTGCCTATATGGTCTCGCCCAGAGCATCTCCCACTTCAGTGCCCAGTACGCCATCTACGCCTTACTGGCCCAACCCGATTCACTCCCCGCAGGCGAAGCGATCGCCTGGGTCTCTTCCTGGCTGCTGCCTATCATAATTGGCTTCTCGGTGTTCTTTATACTGCTGTTTCCCACTGGAAGGCTACCAAGTAGGCGCTGGCAGTGGGTAACGTGGCCGACGGTGGCCTTTATCTTGGTGGGGGCCATATCGGATGCGTTCTCTTCTGGTCCCGTAGATGGTCTTGGCCCGATACGAAACCCGCTCGGTATAGAGGGCTTCTCCAACGTCAACAATTCGATTCTCTACACCATGGTGGCTACTTTTCTGCTAGTTGCGGCAGCTTCATCGGTGTTTATGCGCCTACGCCGGGCCATAGGGGTAGAGCGCCAGCAGATCAAATGGTTCGCTTACGCAGCTGCGGCGACAGTCATGGGCCTCGTTCTTGCATACGTCATCCCCGAAGTGATAGACGTACCTCTCTGGTTTGAGCGGATGGGGTACGCGATTTTACTATCGTTGATACCGGCCATTCCTATCTCAATAGGGATAGCTATCCTTAAGTACCGCCTCTACGACATAGACCTCATCATAAACCGTACCCTCGTCTACGGCTCTCTTACGGCGGTCCTCGCGTTGGTGTACTTCGGGAGCGTGACAGGAACTCAATCTATCTTCCGCGCTATAACCGGCCAGCAATCCACCCTAGCCGTCGTAGCCTCTACGCTCGTCCTTGCAGCACTGTTCAACCCGTTGAGGCATCGCATCCAGTCCTTCATAGACCGGCGCTTCTACCGCAGCAAGTACAACGCTAGGAAGACCCTCGAAGCCTTCTCCGTCAAGCTGAGGGACGAGACGGACCTCGAAGCGTTGAACAACGAACTGGTGGGGGTGGTGAGGGAGACGATGCAACCAGCGCAGGTCTCTTTATGGTTGCGCCCCGAGAAGGCGTTGAATGGCGCACGGATAGACTAGCCGACGCCCTATTCATCGGAGTGCGTGGGAGGGGTCTTCTCCGAAGTACTCGTGCAGGGATTGGTATAAAGCTGCTGCTCAGCATCGCTGGCGAGTGGCTTTCGGAGGCCAGAGGGCATACGAACGACCACTAGATGTAGGTGTGCCGAATCAACATGCGCTCTAGCAGATAGCGCTAACCCCTAAGCACGCGTTCGAAGCGCACTTGGCTATCGCTGCCTTCACCCAAGAAAGCGCGGAACACAAGCTCTGGAGATTTAGTAGTTCGTAATTGGTACGTCGATGGACCCTATAGGCAAAGCCGATAACCTGACGCATCGAGACGGGCTGCAACGGGTCACATCGGGTTGTGGCTCCGGAGGGGGTGGGTTCGAGCCTCGCCGGACCCGTTTAGATGTCAGCCTATATATGAGGAAAGAGTGGTTGAAGACAGGCACGCAATCGCGATGAAGTATCGCTTTTGCACCGCTCTTACACCACCGGGGGTAGATCTTCCTTCGCCTCTCCGATCCTTGGGCTAGCTCGGCTGCAACTGTATGCCTTGAACCACACCCTCCGATAGACGTAAACTTCGCAAGGAATCTTTTGTGCCAGCAGGCACTTTGGGGCAACAGTAAGGGAGTGGAGGAAACGTTGGACGCTTCGTTTCTCGAAGGGGTAGACGCATCTAAGAGGCGTTGGCATGAGCCCTCTCTCCACGTCCGAGAGGTCAGCGCCAGAGAAGTCCTCGTCTTCGCGCTGCTGGTCTGTCCAACCGCTTGCCATGCCCGTCTCCTCTGCTTGCTGAGTCTACGCCACCAGTGTACGCGGTCGCGTCTGGTAGTCTCAATCGTAGAGGCGTGCGACCTCCAGCGCCTTTTGGCGTATTGCCCGGACTAGTTCAGCGGGCGACTCCACCCGAACGTCGGTCCCGATGCTCAACAGCTGGGAGGCGTAGAAGTCGATCTCCGAGCGCGGTATCTCGGCATCGACGACGGTGTGTCCACTCCGGTCCACCTCGATACGACCGAGCAGGGAAACGAGTTCGAAGCTCTTCGCGCTCCGCTCGCCCACCGAGACCCGAAGCCTGATCCTCTCCCCGGGGTCGCCCCTCACCCCACGTGTCCAGCTTCTCATAGGGATGCGTGGCGGTCGCGGCGGCGTGCCCGGCCCCTCCAACCGCTTTGCCGAGAGGAAGCGGTCTGCCCTCAGCGAGACATTCATCTCCCTCTTGTAGTCGCGGCAGGCGCAGTACCAGAACCCCTGCGAGGCGTACACCCCGAACGGGAAGATCACCCGCTCGCGGGCCCCAGAGCTGATGGAGTCGTAGGTGATCCGTAGATGCGCCCCGTCGAGCGCCGCCCTGAGCAGGTCCCCGAGCAGCGGCGCCTCGTAGTCGCGCACCGTCTCGACAACGGCGACGTGCTCGCGGAGAACGTCCAGCTCCCCCACCACGTCCGGCGGCAGCGCCGCGCGCAGCTTGGTCACCGCAGACACGCTCTCCTCCGAGAAAGGCGACACCGGGTAGCGCAAGAGGGCCTCGTAGGAGACGATCAAAGCCAACGCCTCGTCCACCCTCAGGGAGGGCGACAGCCTCCTGCCTCCTCGGGGGAGCGAGTACCCGCCGCCCGGCCCCGACGTCGAACGCAGCGGCACGCCCATCTGTGAGAGGACGGCCATGTCCCGCAGGATGGTGCGCCTCGAAACCCCGAACTCTTCCGCCAGCTCGCGGGACGTGAAGTGCGTCCTGGTTTGCACCTTGACGAGGAGTTCAAGGAGCCTTGCGGTGCGGGACATTTTGCCCCGTTTCCGAAGATGGGTGACGTTTGCTGTCACCATTATACGTTATGCTTCCTTTGCAGCCAATAGGGTCGCGGACGCCGGGGCCGAACCTGAGGCCCGCTCGAGGAGGAAGGAGTAGGTGGTTAGGATGAGGACGATACCCGATCTGTTGGCGGCCACCGCGTTCGTGTGGAGGACCGCACGATTGGTGGACAGGTTCCGCTTCGGCTACCTGTTTCTGGGTGGCGAAACGGATTCGGTCCTAACGGCCCTTAGGGCCTACCAGAACCCCGATGGCGGGTTCGGCAACGCCCTAGAGCCGGACTTCCGCGGGCCAGTGAGCCAGCCCGTCACCGTCGCCTCGGCGCTGGAGGTCCTGAACGAAGCCGACGCCCTCGACGATCCGATGGTCGGGCCCGCCCTGGACTACCTTTCGACCGTCACGGCCCCGGACGGGGGGCTGCCCTTCGTGCTCCCCTCGGTCAGGGACTACACGCGGGCGCCTTGGTGGGAACCGCAGGGTGACGACCCGCCCGGATCGCTTTTCCCGACGGCCGCTATCGCCGCACTGCTCCACGAGCACAAGGTCGACCACCCCTGGCTCAGTGGTGCCACCGAGTTCTGCTGGCGCCGCATAGAGACCATCGAGGGCACCGACCCCTACGAGGTGCGGGCCGTCCTCCCCTTTCTCGATCACGCCCCCGATCGTCCGCGGGCCGAGGAGGCCTTCTCCCGCATAGGCCCCAAGATCTTCGACCAGGAACTGGTGACGCTGGACCCGGGGGCGCCTGGGGAGGTGCACACGCCGCTGGACTTCGCCCCCGCCCCAGATAGCATCGCTAGGGCGCTCTTCGAGGACGGGGTGATCGAGTCCCACCTCGATGCGCTCGCCTCTTCTCAGCAAGAAGACGGCGGCTGGACGTTCAACTGGCCGGAGTGGAACCCGGCGACGACCCTGGAGTGGCGCGGCTTCATGACCGTCCGGGCGCTCGCTATCCTGCGGGCCTACGGGCGGTTGCCGTGATCCCCACGACGGAATCGACTGTCCTGGACGAGACGGCGGGGCACGGGCAGTCGGGTCGAGGGCCGAAACGCGAACTCGGATCCAACGGAGAGGAGTGATCTTGGGCGCACGATTGAGCATGATAGGTCTCCTGGTTGAGGACATGGAGAGATCGCTCGGTTTCTACCGCGCCCTCGGCCTGACCATACCTGAGGGCGCCGAGGAGCAAGAGCACGTGGAGGTCGAGGTCGGGGGTGGGTTGGTTCTCTTCTGGGACGCCGCCTTCGTCGGAACCTACGACCCTGACCGCGAGGAGCCTAAAGGGGGCTACCGCATCGTGCCCGAGTTCTTCGTGGGTAGACGGGAGGCCGTAGACGCCGTTTACGCAGAGCTCGTCGCCGCCGGCTACCGCGGACACGGACCGCCGTTCGAGACGCACTTCGGGGCGTACATGGCGATGGTCGACGATCCAGACGACAACACCGTCCTGCTCACGGCTAGCTAGCGGGCGACCGCCTCGCAACGAGGGGTCTTGCTCAAGCCGATGCGTCGCCGCCCGGTATTCCCCATTACCGAAAGGCGTGCACTAAACAGACCGCCAGCTACACCCAGCGGCGCACCTGCGCCTTATAGGCGCGATACTCCGCCCCGAAGGTACGTTCCAGGTAGCGCTCCTCGCGCCCAATCACCTCGCGCTGCATCACGGTAACCACCAAAGGCAATAAGAG
>CADDZK010000171.1 GCA_902812425.1 Actinomycetota bacterium | reverse complement strand
GATGTCGAAGTTGGCGACGTGGGACATCTCGTGTGCTATGACGCCCTGCAGTTCGTCGCGGTCGAGCTTCTCGAGGAGACCACTGGTGACGGCGACAGAGGCGTGCTCGGGGTCGCGGCCCGTGGCGAAGGCGTTGGGCGCGGTGTCGTCCACGATGTAGACCTTCGGCATGGGGAGGCCCGCGGCTATGGACATCTCCTCGACCACGTTGAAGAGGACGGGGGCGTCGTCGTGGGTGATCTCCCGCGCGTGGGAGGCAGCGAGGACCATCTTATCGCCGGCGTAGTAGCTGAGGAGGCCCGAGATCGTACCCGCGATCAGGGCAAGGACCAATCCGAAGATCGCTCCTACGGGGTCCCCGATCCAGGCCCACCCGATTATGTAGCCGAAGACGGTGATGAAGGCGAGGAAGGCGGCTATGAGCAACAGGCTGTTGCGCCGGTTGCGGGCGATGCGCTCCCTAAAGGTGCCCTGCTGCTCCATGGTCCTAGTCGTAGGTGACGGTTACGGACTCCCGCTCGGGACCCTGGGCCTCGAAGTATTCCCTCTCCGTGAAGCCCATCGCACGGGCGAAGATGACCGCGGGGAAGCTCTGTATCTTCGTGTTGTAGGACTGGACGGAGTCGTTGTAGTGCTGGCGGGCGAAGGAGATCTTGTTCTCCGTCGATGAGAGCTCCTCCTGGAAGTCCAGGAGTACCGTGTTGGAACGGAGCTCGGGGTAGTTCTCGGCCACTGCGAAGAGATTCCCTATAGCCCCACTGAGCCTTGCCTCGGACTGGGCCTGCTGGCCCGGTGACTGGGGCTGCATCGCCTGGGAGCGGGCCTGCGTGATCTGGGTCAGCACGTCCTGCTCCTGGCGGAAGTACTTCTTCACGCCTTCGAGGAGGTTGGGGATCAGGTCGTATCGGCGCTTGAGCTGCACGTCTATCTGCCTGTAGGACTCCTCGACCTCGTTGCGCCGCCGCACGAGCCCGTTGTACGTGGAGATGGCGTAGATCACCAGTACCACCACGATGACGATGAGGACGATCAACAAAACTATGCTCATCCAATACCTCCGCGACTAGGATGCCAGAAGCATTATATCCCGCCACGGCCCGCTACGGCTCGATGAACTCGAGGCGATTTCCGAACGGGTCCTCACCATAGAACCTCCGCCGCGGCGCGAGCGCCTCGTCCCACCGCACCGCATACCCACCCTCCTCCATCCTCCGCGCCAGATCGTCTAGCGCCGCGCACCCGAACGCCGGATGCGCCTTCTCGCTCGGCCGAAAAGGTTCCTCGACCCCGAAGTGGAGCTGACGACCATCGGGCAACCCGAACCATACGCCTCCTCTCCCTGCGAGCGCGGGCGGCTTCTCCAACTCCACCAGGCCGAGCAGCCCGCCGAAGAAAGCCCGCGCCCGCTCCTCCCCACCGGGCGGCATCGCAAGCTGTGCGTGGTCAAGACCGTCTATCATCCCGCCTCCCCACAGAGTTTTCCTGTAGCCTGACCCTAGCAGACGAAGCGCGACGGAGGAGCACCGTGCCGGAATACGACCCCCTAGCCGATCTCTACGACCTCGAATACACCCACGACTACGACGTCCCTTTCTGGCTGGCCCTAGCCGATCGTGAAGCCGGACCCGTGGTCGAGTGGGGCGCGGGCACGGGACGCATCGCAGTACCATTCGCCGCAGCGGGCCACGACGTCACCGCCGTCGAGCTCTCAGGTGAGATGGTCGAGCGAGCGAAAGAGAAAAGCGGTGCCGTCGAGTGGATCGTCGGCGACATGCGGACTGCTAAGCCGGGGCGGAGCTACGGGCTCGCCGTCTGCGCCTTCAACTCGTTCCTGTGCCTGCTCGGAGTGGACGACGCGCTGATGTTCTTAGCCAACGCGCGCGAGCACCTGGCGCCCGGAGGCCTGCTCGGCATAGAGGTCTCCTCTTTCTCGCCAGAGGAGCTCGTAGACCCGCCGGGCGGCCCGGAACTCCGCCACGACTTCACCTGCGATCTTCCTGAGGGCAGGCTCGACCGCTTCAGCGTCTCCCGCTACGACGCGGCCTCACAGCTCATGCAGATGCACCTGTTCTACGGGGTGTACGGTGCGTCGGGCGAACTGCGAGAGAGGCGGGCGCACGGCCTGAAGATCCGGGTCACCGGACGTGATGAGCTGGATCTCATGCTACGGCTCGCGGGCTTCGAGGTAGAGGCCGTGTACGGCGGTTTCGCGGGGGAGCCGTTCACGGCGGAGAGCGACCACCTCATCGTGCTGGCACGTAAGAGCTAGGGACGATCCGTGTCGTTTTCTTCGAGTGGTCCGAAGCTCTGCGCGTCAGAGGCGTCGTAGATCTCCACTTCCTCGCCGCGACGGATCATGCGCTTTCCCAGACGCGGGAAGTCCGCGATCTCGACCTCGTAGCTCTCGCCGCCGACGAGGTAGACGAGGTCCTCGTCGTAAGGGTTGTGCAGGTGGTGGGCCACACCGGGCGCCGGGAAGCCCATGAAGTCGCCGACTCCGACCTCGTACTCCTCGCCGTCTATCTCCGCGACGCCGCGCCCCGAGAGGATGTAGATCCACTCCTCCTCCCTGTAGTGGGAGTGGTAGATAAATGACTCTTTGCCGCCAGGGATGCGGACCCGGTTCACGCCCGTGCGCGAGAGCCCGGCCCGCGCCCCCAGCCGGGTGCCGTACATCTCCGAGTTCGGGTTCCACGGATGAGAGAACCCGGACGCGTTTTCGGCCGCCTCATCCGCCTTGACGAGAAATCTCCTCTGTGCCATCTCGCGTCCTCCCTATCCCGGGATTTAAAGGATCATTGTACCGCCGGGCACAGCGAACCAGCGTGAACGAGAGCCGTTGGTATCACGTACGAGGTGTCTCGGCCTGGACGCTGATCTTCGAAATCCCACCGTAGTTCTCAGGTCGTCTCGCGCGCAGGGACGGGTCCAGTAACCAGCAGTCCAGCGCTCTCGCGTCGTTGAGGAGTCACTAGAGCGTGCCGGCCCTGACGTGCAGAGGCCGGACGATGGCGAGCTGGCAGCGTCCAGAGTGCGTAGCGTCGGGACCGGGACTCGTGCGGGCTCCCTACAAGCGGCCTCAGATCTTTCGGTCCGATGACGTAAACCGAAGCCACGTATGAACTTGACACAGGATACCTCCAGATATATAGTCGAATACGACTAAACGACATTGACTAAAGGATCTGCGATGGCATCGAAGAGGAAGGTTTCGAATCCGCTGGCATTAGCTGTAATGGCGCTCCTATACGAGCGGCCGATGCACCCTTACGAGATGGTCTCTCTGATGCGCGAGCGGGGCAAGCAAGAGTCGGTAAGGCTCAGGTACAGCTCTCTGTACTCGGTGGTCTCGGCGCTAGAGCGGGAGGGGCTTATCGTGCCGAGGGAGACGGTGCGCGAGGGGCGGCGTCCCGAGCGAACGGTCTATGGGATCACCGGCGCGGGCCGTGAGGAGTTCCTTAGCTGGCTGCGCGAGCTTTTGAGGGAGCCAGTCAAGGAGTACACGCAGTTTGCGGCCGGGCTCTCGTTCTTGCCTGGTCTTCCCCCCGAGGAGGCGGTTGCGCTCCTGAAGGAGCGGGTTCGGCGACTGGAAGAAGAGACCGGGGAGATGAGATCTCGCCTGGATGCCGTGATGGAGCAGTTGAAGTTGCCTCGCCTCTTCCTCGTAGAGTTGGAGTACGAGCTGATGTTGCGAGAGGCCGAGTTGGGGTGGGTGCGCGGGATCGTAGAAGAGATCGAGGCCGGAGAGCTGGGCGGTCTGTCGGAGTGGCGCGCCCTTCATTCCGGGCAGGGCCAGATGATCACCGGCGAGGGTGGAAAGGAGAACGATGTCTGAGAAAGCCAGACTCCCTCGATGGCTCAAGCTCGCCAATCCTCTAGTAGTAGCCCTGCAACGCCGCGGGGTGGTAATCGGTACCATGCGCCTGCTCTCGGTGCCTGGCCGCAAGAGCGGCGAGTTGCGCACCACGCCGGTTTCTCCACTTACGGTAGGCGGCGAGCGCTACATCGTCGCGGGCCTAGACAGCGCCGACTGGGTCAAGAACGCGAGGGCGGCCGGTTGGGGCGTTCTTGCCCGCGGACGCAAAGAGGAGCGGGTGAGACTCGTCGAGGTGCCGCCCGAGGAGCGCGGTCCGATCCTGCGCGAGTTCCCGCTCAAGGTGCCCCATGGCGTAGGGTTCTTCCGGCAGCTGTACGGTGTGTCGGGAGATCCCGAGGAGTTCGAGGCGCTGGCCCCGCGGTGTCCCGTGTTCAGGGTCGAGGCGCCGCCACACCTCTCGTCGGGAGCTGTCTGGTAAGCGCGCTCGTGGGATCAGCACTCTCTCCCGTCACGGCAGTGATGCCGTGCGCTCTCCCACGGCACCCTGGAGCGGTCCGGCTAGCTCCGGCGGGTCGGAGCGTCGCACGACGACCTCGGGGGTGCTGTGCCAGCCGGCGCACCTGAGCAGCGCCCCCGCGATACCAGTGAGGAGTTCGTCGGAGATCTGTACGCCCGGCTCGAGGTGTATCGCTTTTACCTCGAACAGGCCCTGCTTGCGGTGCGCCTTCGCGTCCAGCCTGCCGACGAGTGCGCCCTGGTGAAGTATGGGGAGCGAGTAGTATCCGTAGCGGCGGCGGGCCGCCGGGGTGTAGACCTCGATCCTGTACTCGAACCCGAAGAGATCGAGTGCCCGCGCTCGATCCCAGACGACGGGGTCGAACGGAGATAGCAACGTCGTTACGGAAGACCGCGAGCCTCCGGACAGTATCTTTTCGGCCATCCCCGCGTTGTCAGGGTGCACGTAGGCGGGCTCGTCCTCTATTGCGGCCCGAAGAAGGGCGCCCTCGTCGGCCAGCTCTTCGAGCAGGGCGGCCACACCCTTCTTCGGCGTGCGGAAGTAGTCGGGGACCCAGCGGGCCGCGGCGACGCCGAGGGCGCGAACGGCCTTGAGGGCGAGCGCCCACCGTACCTCCTGTTCCATGGGTGCGAGGGAATCTTCCCAGCCGGGCAGCGCGTGTTTCAGCACGCGCTCGCGCAGGTCGTAGACGCGGTGGAAGTTCTCGCGGCGGGAGATCATAAGCTCCCCGGCGGCGAACAGGTGCTCCAGCGCCCGCTTCTCCGGCTTCCACTCCCACCAGCCGCCGGCTTTACCGTCCCTGCGCGCGAACTCGGCCGAGCGCACGGCCCCGCTCTCGCGAACGTGCCCCATCACGTGCTGCAGTGCATCGGGGTGGGCCTGCATCCAGGCCACGGTCTTCTCCCCTTCCTCCAGCATGAGCCGCCGGTAGAGGCCGTAGTCCTCGATGGGGATGAAGCACGCAGCGTGCGACCAGTACTCGAAGAGCGCGCCTTCCGCCAGAAGCTCGTCGAGCCACCGCGGCTCATAGGAGCCGAGCCTGCTCCACAACACCAGGTAAGGGCTGCGCGCGACGACGGAGATAGAGTCGATCTGCAACACCCCCATCCTCCGTATGGCCCCGAGTACGTCTTCTTTGGTCGCAGGACGTTCGGGCAAAGAGCCCAACCCCTGTGCCGCGAGCAAAAGCTCCCGTGCCGTCTCCCTCGAAAACTCTATCGGCCCACCTCCGGCTGACTGCCTGCAACCGTCTAGTTATACGGCAGGCGCCACCCTTTAGCGAGTACCAAAACAGGCCTCAGCCCGTCAGCTTTCGTTCTAACGTGCTCGCGCTTTGCGGATCAGCCGCCCGGAAAGCTAGGTCGGGGCGAAGGTGTTTGCTAACCCCTGTCCCTGGTTCTTTCTTGCGCGGTGCCGACGGCCTGTCCGGTTATGAACCCCGCGAGGATTCCCGCGACGGTCGTAAACATGGTGAGCATTATCTGAACGTAAGCTTGATCGACTTTATAGAAGATGCCCAGGATGACGGTCACGATGAGGGCGGCGGTAGCGCCGCCGAGAACCCAGGCGAAGGTCCTTACGATGGTGAGCCATATTTGATCGAGCGTCTCCGGAGAGAGCTTCGCGTCCTTGATAGCTTCCTGCACGACGCCAGCGGGGGCGGCGTTCATCGCCCGAGTAAGGATTTCTTGCGCTTCTCCGTTGTCTTCGGCGTTCCTCACCGCTTTCGCGACGGCGGCCGTGGTAGCCTCGATCGGAGCGGCGCTCACGGCCTCTGTCAAAAGCGCTTTGGCGCCCGACTCCGAAGCACTCTGCACCGCTTCTTTGAAGGCGGCCCTCTGAACCACCACCGGCGCTGCAGCTACCGCCTCGGTTAATAGCTCCTGAGCATCCCGACGATTATCCGTCCCTTCAACAACATCTCTGAGGGCGGACCTCTGCACGTCGAGCGGGGCTTCTCTCACCGCCGTACCGAGGATGTTTTTCGCGACTTCCTTGTCAGATGTCACTGCTTCCGTAACTGCGGCTTCCTTGACTTCGGGAGCAGCATTCCGCACGATGGAGGGGAGAAGTTTCTCTGCGTTCCCGTGCTCATGAGCGACTTTCAGAGCCTCCTGAAGGATCTCCACTTTCTCACCGAGTCGGCGTCTCTCACCTCCTCGACGATCTGATTCTGCTGCATATGCTTCGTCCTTTCACTAGAGATAGTAATGCCAGTATCTATATTGCCAAGCAGCAATGAATCGGCGATGAATTCTTGGAACTGCACTGAGAGAGGTGGCTATCGGCGTCCGGCAAATCGGCATCAACAGAGGCATTGATTCGGGATGTATAGTTTGAATCTATGCGCATGAGTCGGGCAGTGGTGTTTCGAGCAGCTAGCCCGGCAACAGGCTGCGGCCCATGAGATACTCGTCGGCCTGCCTCGCGGCCTTGCGGCCCTCTGCGATGGCCCACACGATGAGGGAGGCGCCGCGTTTGGCGTCGCCGGCTACGAAGACGCCGGGCTCCTTGGTGCCGAAGCCGTTCTCCGAGTGGATGGCGCCGCGGTCCGTGTAGCCGAGGTCCATCTCCTGCATGAAGCGGTCCTTCACGGGGCCTGTGAAGCCGATGGCGAGGAGCACGAGGTCGGTCTCTATCTCGAAGTCCGTGCCCTCGATGGGGACGGTCTTGCCGTTCGTACGCTCGGTCTTTACGGCGTGCATCTTTCGTACGTGGCCTTCCGTCCCCGAGAAGCCTTTGACGGCGACAGAGAAGCCGCGCTCGCCGCCCTCCTCGTGGGCGGGGTAGGTGTGTAGGATCAGGGGCCAGTCAGGCCAGGTGAGGTGGTCAGGGTTCTCCGGCGGACGGGGCCCGTGTGTCAACACCTTCACCGAGGCGCAGCCCTCGCGGTGGGCGTTCCCGAGGCAGTCGGCGCTGGTGTCGCCGCCGCCGAGGATCACGACGTTCTTGCCCCTGGCGGAGATCTCGACCTCGGCGTTCGTCGGGAGGCCTGCCACCCTCCTGTTCTGCTGCACGAGGTAGTCCATCGCCAGGTGGATTCCCTTAAGCTCGCGTCCTGGCACGTCGAGGTCGCGCCCCTGCAGGGCGCCGACGGCGAGGACGACGGCGTCGAACTCGCTCTTTAGTTCGTCGGTAGTCGGGTTCTCGCCGACGTGGGCGTTCGTGCGGAACTCGACGCCCTCCTCTTGCATGATGGCGATGCGGCGGTCGACGACCCACTTCTCGATCTTGTAGTCGGGGATGCCGTATCTGAGGAGTCCACCGATCTTATCGTCCTTCTCAAAGACGACGGCGGTGTGCCCGGCCCAGTTGAGCTGCTGCGCCGCGGCCAGCCCGGCGGGCCCGCTCCCCACGATGGCGACCCTCTTGCCCGTCCGCTTCTCCGGCGGTGTGGGCTTGGGACCGACCCACCCCTCCTCGAAGGCGCGGTTGATGATAGAGAGCTCTATCTCCTTGATCGTTACAGGCTTGTCGTTGATGGCGAGGACGCACGCCGACTCGCACGGGGCCGGGCAGAGCATCCCCGTGAACTCGGGGAAGTTGTTGGTCTGGTGCAGCCTGTCTATGGCCTCCCGCCAGTGCTCGCGGTAGGCGAGGTCGTTCCAGTCCGGGATGAGGTTGCCGAGGGGACAGCCCGTGTTGCAGAAGGGCACCCCGCAGTCCATGCAGCGCGAGGCCTGTCCCCTCAGCTCGTCCTCGGGCATCGGCTCGTAGACGTAGCGGTAGTCCTGGACGCGCTCCTCGACCGTGCGCTTCGGGGTGGGCTTGCGGCCGATCTTGAGGAAGCCCTTGGGATCTCCCATCAGCTCGCGACCTCCACCCCGGCTCGTACGGGCGGATTTGAAACCCGCCCCTGCTGGCCCGCCACCTCAAGCTCCGCTTCCTGCTTCTCCTGGAACACCCTCTTGAGGTCGTGCGGCATGATCTTGACGAAGTTGGGCAGGACCTCGTCCCAGTCGTTAAGCACGCGCCGCGCCCGCTCGCTTCCGCTCCACTCGAGGTGCCGCTCTATCATCC
>CADDZK010000170.1 GCA_902812425.1 Actinomycetota bacterium | reverse complement strand
CTCAACGGCGTTAACCTCGGCACCCTCGGTACCCGCCGTCCCGAAGTCTACGGAACCATGACCCTCGACGAGATAGAGAGGCTCCTTCACGGCGAGTTTCCGGACCTGGATCTCCAGTTCAGGCAGACGGATTACGAGGGCGAGATGGTTGGTTTCATCAGGGAGGCGGCGGGCTCGGACGGGCTCGTCATAAACGCAGGCGCCTGTACCCACTACTCTTACGCTCTACACGACGCTCTGGAAGCCCTGGATGTACCCAAAGTCGAGGTTCATCTATCCAACGTACACGCGAGGGAAGATTGGCGTCGGGTCTCTGTCATCTCGCCCGCTGTAGACGCGGTGGTCGCCGGTATGGGCGCAGACGGCTACGTCTTCGGCGTCAGATACATCCTGGGGCGGGGTGCCCAGACATGATAAACATCAAGAGCCTCGGGCTTAAAACCCGGAAAATTGTGCGATAATATCGCGGCGTCTGCGCCGGGTCTGCGTCGTATGTAAAAGTAAGACCGGGCGTTGTGAAGGGGAGTTTTCGAGCATGATATCCACGAACCAGTTCAGGAACGGTACTGCCATTCGGGTCGACGGCAAGCGGTTCACGATCCTGTTTTTCCAGCACGTCAAGCCCGGCAAGGGCGGGGCGTTCGTCAGGACGCGCCTTCGGAACATAGACAGTGGGGCCGTGATCGAGAAGACCTTCCGCGCGGGGGAGAAGCTAGAGAACGTGCGGACCGAGTCGCGGCAGATGACGTACCTCTACCGGGATGGGGACCTGTTCTATTTTATGGACTCGGACACCTACGAGCAGGTGCCGGTGCCCGTCGACGTCGTCGGCGAGGCGGCGGGATACATCGCCGAGGGGGGGACGGTAAGCGTGCTCTCTGCCGACGGCGAGGTCGTCAGCGTGGAGCCGCCGGCGCACGTAGATCTTGAGGTCACAGAGACGGACCCCGGCCTCAAGGGCGATACGGCCCAGGGCGGGAACAAGCCAGCCACCCTCGAGACCGGCGTCGTCGTGCAGGTGCCGCTCTTCGTCAACGTCGGCGACAGGGTAAGGGTGGACACGCGCTCCAACGAGTACCTGACGAGGGTCTGAGGCTCTTGAGTCGAAGGACGGCCCGCAAGCAGGCGTTTTTGAACCTGTACCAGAGCGACGTCAACGAGAGCCCGCTCGGCCCCACGATGGAACGCTGGCGCGAGTACAGGGGGGATCTCGAGGATTACGCCGTCAGGCTCGCGCGTGGTGTAGAGGAGGAGCGAGGACAGCTCGACGCCGTGCTCTCCGAGGTCTCCGTCGGGTGGCCCGTCCACCGCATGAGCGCGGTGGACCGTACGATCCTGCGTCTCGCGCTCTACGAGATGCTCTTCGTCGACGACGTACCCCCCGACGTCGCCATAAACGAGGCCGTGGAGCTCGCCAGGGGGTACTCGGGTGACGAGGCGCCCGCGTTCGTCGGCGGGGTTCTGAGGGGGGCCGAGGCGCTCGGCAAGGTGGGGCATGGCGAGCGGGGCTAGCGGGACGCAAAGCCAGATCAGGTGGGAGGGGCACAGGCGCGCCTTCGAGGAGTACCTGCACGGGCTCAGGTTCACCGAAGAGGAGCGGCTCGTCGGGCTCGAAGAGGCCATGAGGTATTCGATGCTCGCCGGCGGCAAGCGCGTGCGGCCCGCGCTGTGCATGGAGACGGCCTGGATCTTCGGGGCCGATCCCTCTCACGTACTCCCTTCTGCGGCGGCCATAGAGCTCATCCATACCTACTCGCTCATCCACGACGACCTCCCCGCCATGGACGACGACGACTACAGGAGGGGCAGGCCGACGGCCCACAAGAAGTTCGGCGAGGCGATGGCCATACTCGCCGGCGACGCCTTCTTCGGCGAGGCCCTCACTCTCATCACCGTCCACCAGAAGGGAAGCCCCGAGCAGGTCCTCGAGGTAGTGCGGGAGCTCGCCGACTCTACAGGGGTCAACGGGATGGTCGGAGGGCAGGTCATGGACATGGATCAGACGGGCGTGGGCGAGGTCACCGATCCGGAGACACTGTACATGATCCACAAGTACAAGACGGGGGCCCTGATCAAATCTTCAGCCCGCATCGGGGCGCTGCTTGCCGGGGCCAGCCGCGAGGAGCAGGCGGCCGTCTCCGAGTACGCCTCCGAGCTCGGGCTCTGCTTCCAGATCGTCGACGACGTGCTCAACGCCACCTCGACGAGCGAGGAGCTCGGCAAGAGCGCGGGTTCGGACGCCGAGCAGGGCAAGGCCACGTTCGTCGGCGTCTTCGGCCTCGACGGTGCGAAGTGGGAGGCTGACGGGGCCGTAAAGAGGGCCCTCGCCGCGCTCTCAAGGGTGGACGGGGACACCTCGGGCCTGCAGGAGCTGGCGTACTTCGTGCGCCACAGGGAGAGCTAGCCGGCCCGCATGAAAAGTAGCCCGAAAGGGAGCCCCATGCGATTGGATGCCCTGCTCGTCGAGCGGGGCTTCGCCAAGAGCAGGAGCCGGGCGCAGGGTTTGATCCTCTCCGGCAGCGTGCGCGTGGGCGAGCGGGTCGTGACCAAGGCGGGCTCGCGCATCGGTGCCGACGAGCCTCTCTCAGTCGAACGGGGCGAGCGCTTCGTCTCCCGCGCCGGTGAGAAACTGGACTGCGCCATCGAGACGTTCGGCTTGAGGGTTGAGGGAAGATCCTGCATAGACGCAGGGGCATCTACCGGCGGGTTCACCGACGCGCTACTCAAGCGGGGGGCACAGAGGGTGCTCGCCGTGGACGTGGGCTACGGCCAGCTCGACTGGTCGCTCAGGAACGACCCTCGCGTGGGCGTCATGGAGCGGACCAACGTGCGGCGCTTGAGAGGGGAAGAGCTGCCTTTCGACCCGGATCTGCTGGTGGCCGATCTCTCTTTCATCTCGCTCATGGTCGCGCTCGCGAACCTCTTCTCGACCACGCCGTCGCTGCAGGAGGCCATATTGCTCGTCAAGCCGCAGTTCGAGGCGGGCCCGGGTTCGGTCGGGCGCGGAGGCCTCGTGCGCGACCCTGAGGTGCACGCCGCAGTCATAGAGCGCGTCGCCGGGTTCTTCGACTCTTTGGGTTTCGGTGCTGTCGGGGTGACGCGGGGGGCCGTCTCTGGACGCAAGTCAGGTAACGTCGAGTACCCGATCCACCTTCTCAGGGGAGCGCAGCCCGCTCTGGACGGCACGCGTATCGCGGAGGTGGTCGGCGGTGGCTGATGCGATGAACGCCGCCGATATCCGCAGGGTCGGTATAGTGGCGAACCCGAAGGTGAGCGACGGCTACGTCGACCGGCTGGTAGCCGTCCTGCAGAAAAAAGGGGTCGAGGTCTCGGAGGTCCGCAGCGACGATCAGCCTGACGGGGCCGCGGATATCGACCTCGTCTTCGTGCTCGGCGGTGACGGAACGATGCTCAGGGCGTCGAGGATGTACCCGGGTCGGGTGCTCCTCGGGGTCAACCTCGGCAAGGTCGGTTTCATGTCAGGGATGTTGCCTGAGGAGCTCGAGACCGGCGTCGAGAAGGTTCTCGGAGACGGGCTCGAAGTACAGGAGTACAGGATGCTCGAGGTGCGCGTCGGGGACGGGGAGCCGAGCCTCGCAGCGAACGACGCGGTACTCATCAAGAAGCGTCCCCACCAGCTCATCTCGGTAGATGTCCGCATCGGCGGGGAGGAGCTCTTCGCGTTCAGGTGCGACGGCTTTATTGCGGCGACGCCCCTCGGCTCCACTGCCTATGCGCTCTCTGCGGGGGGCCCGATCATCTCGGGGGACGCCGGATGCTACGTGCTCGTCCCCATAGCGCCGCACGCGCTCGTCAGCAGGCCGCTGGTGCTTGGCGAGGATCAGGTCGCGGAGTTAGAGCTCGTCGAGCGGGAGGCTCTGCTCTCGCTCGACGGGGCGGAGCCGCGCGAGATCCCCGCCGGCGGGAGGGTAGAGATCAGGCTTTCGCGCGAAAGCGTTAAAATAGGCAGGACGGAAGACTGGAGTTGGTGGCGAGCGGTTCGGAGGACGTTCCTGTAGTGCTCACGGAGCTCTCCGTCGAGAATGTGGCCCTCATCGAGGAGGCCACCCTGGAGCTCTCTGCCGGCCTTAACGCGATCACCGGCGAAACGGGGGCAGGTAAGACGCTTCTTGCTACGGCCCTTCAGATGCTCCTCGGTGGCCGTGCCCGCTCCGAGACGGTGCGTGCCGGCGCGAGCAAAGCCACCGTGGAAGGCACCTTCATCCTCCCGCAAGAGAGCGGTCCCCAGATCCTGGCCGACGCCCTCGGCGACCTCGCCGAGGAGGTAGAGGGGGACGAGGCCATCGTCCTGCGCCGGACGCTGACCGAGGAGGGACGCTCCCGGTGCTACGTTGGCGGGGTCTCGGTCCCGGTGAGGGCGCTCGCCTCTCTGGGTGAGAGACTCGTCTCCTATCACAGCCAGCGCGAGCAGACACGCCTCACCGAGCCGGCAGAGCAACTCGCCATCGTCGACGATTTCCTCGACGGGACGGCCGCAGAGGCGAAGCGCGAGCACGAGTCCCTCTGGCGTGCTGTGGAGAGAGACCGCAGGGAGCTTCAGGAGATAAGGGCTTCTTCCGAGGCGCGACTCAGGGAGGTGGATTTTCTGCGCTACCAGGTCTCCGAGCTCGAAGCGGCGGGCTACGATCCGCAGGAGCTCTCCGACCTCGCCCGCGAGCGTGATCGTCTGAGGAACGTAACGGCCCTCCTCCAGGCTGCAGCCGCGGCGACGACGGCCCTCTCATCGGAGGAGGGATCCGGGGCCATAGACTCGGTAGCCCGCGCCGCCTCCGAGCTGGAGACGGCCTCGGGATACGACGACAGCCTGAGAGGTCTTCTCGAGCGACTGGGCGGGCTTTCGGCGGAGCTCGAGGACGTGCTCTACGAGCTCAGGTCCTACGTGGACGAACTTGAGGCCGACCCGAACCGTCTTGAGGCCGTCGAGGACAGGCTCGCCGCGATGCGGACGCTGGAGCGGAAGTACGGTGACGTAGAGGGTTATCTCAAAGAATCGCGTGCCCGTCTCTCGCGCCTGGAGAACCTGGACGAAGAGACCGCCGAGCTCGAAGCGAGGCTCGCCGAAGGCGAGCGACGTCTGGGCGAGCTCGCCTCTACGCTGAGTGCCGGCAGGGAAGCGGCCGCAGAGAGGTTGTCTGGAAAGGTGCAGGAAAACCTCGGGGACCTCAACCTCGGCAAGACGGCCTTCAGGGTGGAGCTCGTGCAAGCCGAGCATGGACCGTCGGGTGCGGAGAGGGTGGAGTTCGCGATCCAACCCAACCCCGGAGAGCCGGAGTTGCCGGTCAGGCGCTACGCCTCGGGCGGCGAGCTATCGAGGATAATGCTCGCAATCCGCCTCGCGCAGGAGCGCGTCGAGCCAGGGGCTACCTACGTCTTCGACGAGGTCGACGCGGGCATAGGTGGCGAGACCGCAACTGCCGTCGGGGCGAAGCTCAGGGAGCTCGGCGAACGCAACCAGGTCCTGACCATCACGCACCTGCCGCAGATAGCATCGGAAGCGGGTACCCACGTCGTCGTGACCAAGGAAGAGGTGGGGGGACGTACGATCACACGCATAGAGCGCGTCGAGGGCGAGGAGCGCCGCAGGGAGCTCGCCAGGATGCTCTCGGGCCGCATCGACGAAGCCTCCCTGGCGCACGCCTCCGAACTGCTCGTCGGCGGAAGGTAGGAGCCTCTCACCCGTCGCTGCACTTCGCGGGTAAGAGTTCGGTTCGCCGCGCTATTTAATTCTGGCGCCGAAGGTCGTATGATAGAGGTCCATGCAGGTGCGTTGGCACGAGAGGATGCGGGAGGTGATGAACCCGCGTCTCACCGCCAGATTCTCTTTTCCGATCCTGATCCATAGAGGACGTAGGGACGTTACGTTGGTTCTTTCTTTGGGGGTTAGATGAGTGAGACAAAGTATATCTTCGTGACGGGCGGCGTCGTGTCGTCCATCGGCAAGGGGACGAGCGCCGCAGCGCTTGGGATGCTCCTCAAGAGCAGGGGCTACAGGGTCGTACTCCAGAAATTCGACCCTTACATCAACGTGGATCCGGGGACGATGAACCCCTACCAGCACGGCGAGGTCTTCGTCACCGAGGACGGGGCCGAGACGGACCTGGATCTCGGGCACTACGAGCGGTTCCTCGACGAGAACCTGGGGCGTCTGTCCAACGTAACGACGGGTAGCGTCTACTGGGAGGTCATAACCCGCGAGAGGCGGGGCGACTATCTCGGGGCGACCGTGCAGGTGATCCCGCACATAACCAACGAGATCAAGAACAGAATAGGCCGGCTCGGCCAGGATAAGGACATCGTCATCACCGAGATAGGGGGCACGGTTGGCGACATCGAGAGCCTGCCTTTCCTGGAAGCCATAAGGCAGTTCCGCAACGACGTAGGGCGCAAGAACGTGCTCTATGTCCACGTCTCCTACGTCCCGTACATCGAGGCGGCAGGCGAACTGAAGACGAAGCCGACCCAGCACTCGGCGCAGCGCTTGCGCGAGATCGGCATAAGCCCGGACGTGCTCATCTGCAGGGCAGACAGGCCCATAAGCGAGGACATTAGGCGCAAGATCGCGCTCTTCGCGGATACCGAGCTCGACTCGGTGATCGCCGCCGAGGACGCCCCGAACTTGTACGCGATCCCGCTAAATTTGCACGACGAGGGCCTCGACGACCTGGTACTGGAGAAGCTCGGGCTCTCAGCGCCGAACGCCGACCTCGGGGAGTGGCGGCACCTCGTCTCGCGCATGCTCGACGCGCGCAGGAGTGTGAGGGTCGCGATCATCGGCAAGTACATAAAGCTGCAGGACGCCTACCTTTCGGTGGTCGAGGCGCTGGCCCACGCCGGCGGCGCGCACGACCTGAAGGTCGAACTGGACTGGGTCGACTCCGAGCTTCTGGTGGACCGCGCCTCGACCGAGGAGCGGCTGGCCGGGGTGGACGGAGTGCTCGTGCTGCCCGGCTTCGGCCACAGGGGCGCCGAGGGCAAGATCGAAGCTGCACGCTACGCACGGGAGACCGGGACGCCCTACCTCGGGCTCTGCCTGGGGATGCAGATAGAGGTCATCGAGTTCGCCCGCAACGTCGCCGGTCTGGAGATGGCGAACTCCACAGAGTTCGAGCAGGACACGCCCCATCCGGTCATAGACATAATGCCGGATCAGGTCGGCGTCGAGATGGGCGGCACGATGCGTCTCGGGCACTGGCCCTGCCAGATCGTGCCTGGCACGCTCGCCGAGGAGGTCTACGGCACGAGCCTCGTCCAGGAACGCCACCGTCACCGCTACGAGGTGAACAATGCCTACAGGGACACGCTCTGTGAGGCAGGGATGGTCTTCTCGGGTACCTCGTCCGACGGCAGGCTCGTCGAGATAGCGGAGATCAAAGACCACCCGTTCTATATCGGGAGCCAGTTCCACCCCGAGTTCAAGAGCCGCCCGTTGCGGCCTCACCCGCTGTTCTACGGCTTCGTCGGGGCCTGCGGGGCTGCCCTGGAAGAGACACCCGAAGTAGGCCAGGAAGCCGCAAGGGCAGAGGAACGGGCGGCACACTGACAAAACCGGGCGGAACGCGGCGTCTTCTGGGAGCAAAAAGGGGCCTCACCGCCGTGCTCCCGATCGCCGACCGTGCGGGCACCATAGCGACCCGCGCCGCAGGCCTCATCGAGTTCTCGGCGACGCTCACCTGGGAGAGGGCGGAAGACGTGCCACCGGCGCCCACACTTCCCCTCCTGCCCGAGACCGCACGGGGCTCCGTCGTCGAGACCGAAGACCCCGCAGGGGGCCGGCGTGAGATCCTGGGCGAGCTCCTCGCCCTCTCCGAGCGCGACCTCGGTTGTGCCCTCGAGAGCATCCTGCGCTCCCTGACGATCGCCGCGGCCCTCTCTGACGCCATCCTGGAGACGAGGGCTGCCCGCGTGGCGCCTCCCGGTTCCGCCCCCGCCGCTACCTTGCAGGCCCTCGCATTCGACCTCTCGAACGCCGGTTTCTCCGTCCGGTTCGCCCCTTCGTGGACGCCGGTGCCGGAGGGTGCAATCGGACTCGGGGTCCTCGGGGCCGAGGAGGAGTTGCGAGGCTTTCTGGCGACGCATCCATCGTGGGAGCCGCTCTGAGGAGCGCCCGTCGTGAGGCTGGATCGCCCCGGAGATCCAGAGTACCCTTCAGGGGTATGAGACCGCGGTATAAGTGCGAGATCTCCCTGTCGGCCCTGGCTCCCGGCGAGGGTGGACGATGAGGCTCGGGGTGCCTAAAGAGAGGAGCCCAGGGGAGACCAGGGTCGCGCTCGCCCCGCACGCCGTATATGAGTTGACCCGGGCGGGGCACAGGGTCTTCGTCGAGGCAGGGGCAGGGGAGGCTTCGAGCATGGCCGACGCCGAGTACGAGGAGGCTGGCGGACGACTCACACGTGACGTCGCGCGCCACTACGC
>CADDZK010000169.1 GCA_902812425.1 Actinomycetota bacterium | reverse complement strand
GAGAACGTGCGTGAGGCGGTCGAGCTCTTCGAGCTCTTCGAGGGCGTGGATCAGGGTCTCAGGAACGTAGCGGCCCCCGAAGGGACCGAAGTAGCCACTCTCAGTCTTTTGCCGCAAGGACGAACCTCCGCACCCGCTCATCGTTCTTTTTGCCGGGCTCATCCTCCAGGGAACTCGATGCGTCCACACCGTAGGGCTCGAAGAGCTCGACCGCCTCACGCACGTTCTCCGGGCCGAGCCCCCCGGAGACGACGATGTTATCACGTCCTCTCAGATACTTCGCAAACCCCCAGTCGAACCGCTCTCCGGTCCCGCCCCGCGCCCTCTCGCTGTGGGCGTCGAGCAGGAAGAGGTCGGCCTCGTAGCCGTCCAGAGCCTCGAGGGAAGCTTCGTCCCTTATCCGCAAGGCCTTCATTACTTTGACCCCGCCCCCCCGCACAGCGGTTACGGTCTCCGGCGTCTCGTCGCCGTGGAGCTGCGCGAGGTCGAGCCCGACCTCGCGGGAGATCCTCAAGATCTCGGCTGGCTCGGCGTCCACGAACACGCCGACCCTGAGGACGTTCTCGGGGAGAGCGATGCAGATGCCACACGCCTCCTCGACGCCGACGCGTCGTGGGCTCTCTGCGAACACGAGCCCGACAGCGTCAGCCCCGGCATCAGCGGCCACGCGCGCGTCCGCGGCGTTGGTTATGCCGCATACCTTCACGAGCGTCATGACCCGAAGTGTACCCCTTATCGCCTGTGGCGAGAACGGGGTTGGCGGGGAGGCGTGATCCGGGCCCGTGAAGGATTGCGTAAGGTATTGTCGAGCGCAGCGTAAAACCAGCCTTATGGATTACCATTCGCGGATGGAGCGCCCGAGAATATCTGCCGACAGCCCGACCGGGCCCTAGCCGGAAGGAGTCTCTCTTTGCGACCCGAAGACATGATGGCGCGGGCGGCACAGGTACTACGGGAGAACGACATGGGCGGATGGACCCGCGCCTCCCCCACGCTCTACCCGCACCAGTGGAGCTGGGACTCGGCCTTTATCGCCATCGGGCTCGCACACGTCGACACAGGCCGCGCCGCCGAAGAGATGCGCTCCTTGCTCGCGCACCAGTGGAAGAACGGCAAGGTCCCACACATCGTCTTCAACCCCGAAGCCCCGCCCGAGAGCTACTTCCCGGGCCCAGAGCACTGGGCCAGCGCCGCCGAAGGAGAGGCCTCTCCTTCTACCCCGGCCCGTACCAGCGGCCTCTGCCAGCCGCCGGTGCACGCCATAGCGGCCCTTCGTATCCTCAAGGCCGCCGAGGCGAGGGGCGAGGGTGTCATAGAGGCCAGAAAGTTCCTGCGCGAGATCTACCCGAAGCTGCTCGCGTGGCACCGCTACCTCGCCACCCGGCGCGACCCCGAGGAGTCGGGGCTCGTTACCATCTTCCACCCGTGGGAGAGCGGCACGGACAACTCCCCGCGCTGGGTCCCGGCCCTGGAGAGAGTCGAGGTCGGGGAGATGCCCGGCTACGAGCGTCCCGACTTGAACCACGTGCCCGACCCCTCGGAGCGGCCGACGGGCTACGAGTACGACCGATTCATATGGCTCGTCGAGGTCATCAAGAGGGTCGGATGCGACGAGGCCACCCTCTACGAAACGAGCCCGTTTCTGGCCAAGGACGTGCTCGCCAGCGCGATCCTCGTGCGGGCGAACGAGGTCCTGCTCGACATAGCCGGCCTGGCAGGAGCACCCGAGGACGACCGCACTCAGATAAAGGCCTGGATCGAACGCGGCCACAGGGGGCTGAACGAACGCTGGGACCCCACCCTCGGCCTCTGCCTCGACTACGACCTGCGCGCAGGCGAACCCCTCGTATCCCGCACCATCGCAGGCTTCGCGCCGCTCATAGCAGGCAGCGCAGACCGGCTGAAGACCCTGCTGGGAATCCTCGACTCGCACGCCTTTACCGGCAGCCCCGACCTCCGCTGGCCGCTACCACCGAGCACGAGCCCAGAAGATCCCGGCTTCCACCCGAGGAGCTACTGGCGCGGTCCCGTCTGGCCGGTCATGAACTGGCTCCTGTGGTGGTCGCTGGATATGTGCGGCGAACGAAAAAGAGCGGCCCTGCTCAGAGACCACACCCTCGCGCAGCTCTCCGACGGTTGCTTCGGCGAGTACTACGAGCCCTTCACCGGCGAGGCCCTGGGCTCCAACGATCAGTCATGGACCGCCGCCGTCGCCCTCGACTGGCTTGCGGGGAAGCCATGACGTACCGGCCCCTCTCGCGCCTCAGGAGATACGGGCCATCTTTGCGACGAGGTCGGGATCTCGCATCGCCGCTTCGCCTACCAGCACCGCGTCGGCACCCGCGTCGCGGAGGCGCCTCGCGTCTTCTGCGCTCTTGACACCGCTCTCGGCGACGAGGGTAGCGCCGGCGAGCTTCGGGGCGAGGCGCTCGAAGGTGCCGAGGTCGACGCTGAAGTCCCTGAGGTCGCGGTTGTTGACACCGATGACGCTGGCGCCTGACTCGAGGGCGAGGTTCGCCTCCTCCTCATCGTGGATCTCAACGAGCGGCGTCAGGCCGACCTCGACGGCTAGAGAGACGTAGCGGGCGAGCGCCGCGTCGAAGAGCGCCGCTATGAGCAGAATCGCATCGGCGCGAGTCCCCGCTTCGAGGACCTGCGCCTCGTCGACGGTGAAGTCCTTGCGGAGGACCGGCAGCGTGGTGTTGTCCCGTGCGGCGTCGAGGTCTGCGAGGCTCCCCATAAAGCGCTCGGGCTCCGTGAGGACGGAGAGGCAGCCAGCACCCTCCGACTCGTAGCGGGCGCCCCACTCTGCGGGATCTGCCTCGCGGATAAAGCCCGCCGAGGGCGAGGCGCGTTTTATCTCGGAGATGACGGTGAGGCCGGGCCGCCTGAGTGCGCCGGCGAAGTCCCTCTTCTCGAAGAGCAGCGCCTCCTGATAGAGGGTGTCGAGGTCCACGGTGCTCCGCAACTCCTCGGCCCGGAGCATGGCGGCCGTGGCGAGCTCGTCGAGGACGGTGGCGCGCCTCATACGGTCCCCGAGAGGCGACGGGTAGTCCTTATGAAGTCCTCCAGGGCCTTCGCCGCCGCCCCTTCCGCGATGGAGCTCTCGGCGAGACGTATACCCTCCTCTATCGTCTTCGCCTTGCCGGAGACGTAGATCGCGGCCCCCGCGTTCAGGAGGACGACGTCGCACGCGGCCCCCTTCTCCTCGCCGGAGAGGACGTCGCGCAGGATGCGGGCGTTCAGGTGGGCGTCGCCGCCGAGGATCCCGTCGGGGGTGTGGCGGGAGAGGCCGAAGTCTTCGGGTGAGATCTCGTACTCCTCTATCTCTCCTTCTGCGACCTCGGCGACGATGGTCGTGTCCGTCACGGTGATCTCATCCATCCCGTCTATCCCGTGCACGACGAGCGCCTTCTCAGCCCCGAGGTCCCTGAGCGCCTCGGCGACGGGACGCACGTAGCTCCCGCCGAAGACCCCGACGAGCTGGCGCCTCGCCCCTGCCGGGTTGGTGAGCGGCCCGAGCAGATTAAAGACGGTCCTGAAGGGCAACTCGGCCCGCACGGGGGCGACGAACCTCATCGCGGGGTGGTGCGTGCGGGCGAACATGAACCCTATGCCCGCCTCGGCGATGCAGCGGGCGACCTCTGACGGTTCGAGATCTATCTCAGCCCCCAGAGCTTCAAGGACGTCGGCGCTCCCCGCCTGGCTGGTCGCCGCGCGATTGCCGTGCTTGGCTACGACGACACCGGCCCCGCACGCCACGAACGCAGCGGCCGTCGAGACGTTTATGGTCCCCTTCGCGTCGCCTCCCGTGCCGCAGGTATCGACGACGCCCTCTGGGGCCTCGACCCTGGCTGCGAAGCGGCGCATCGCGCGGGCGAAGCCGACGATCTCGGGTACGGCCTCGCCCTTGACGCGAAGCGCTGTCAGCAGCGCGGCCGTCGCCGCGGGGGGAGCGTTGCCCTCCATTATCGTTTCGAGCGCACGTTCGGCCTCGCCCTCGCTCAGGACCTCACCGTCGGCGACTTTGCGCAGCGTCTCGCGCAGCAAGGGAGCGGCTCAGAGCCCCAGGAAGTTCTTCAGGAGGTCATGACCGCTGCGGGTCAGGACGCTCTCCGGGTGGAACTGGACGCCCTCTACAGGATACTCGCTGTGGCGGACGCCCATGATCGTGCCGTCCTCGGTGCGGCTTGTGACTACGAGACACTCGGGCACAGACTCGGGCTCGATGACGAGCGAGTGGTAGCGGGTCGCCTCGAAGCCCTGATCCAGGCCCCTGTAAACCCCCTCGCCGTCGTGCATTATCCTCGCCGTCTTGCCGTGGACCGGCTCGCCGCGCACGATCTTCGCGCCGAACGCTTGGCCGATGGACTGATGGCCGAGGCAGACGCCTAGAGTGGGGATGCTGCTGCCGACCTTCTCGATGAGCTCGACGGAGATGCCGGCCTCGTTCGGCGTGCAAGGACCGGGTGAGACTACTATCCTATCCGGGTGGAGTTCTGCCGCCTCCTCGGGCGTGACCTCGTCGTTGCGCCGCACGAGGACCTCGGCCCCGAGCTCCCCGAGATACTGGACCAGGTTATACGTAAAGGAGTCGTAGTTGTCTATAACGAGGACCTTCATAGGTTGCACGATTTTAACGGATAAGCGGCCTGCGAGCAGGGAGGAGACGCCTTGACGCTGCTCCTCAGCGAGAACGAGGTCGAAGAGCTGCTCGACATGCCATCGACCCTAGCGGCCGTCGAGTCGGTCTTGCGCCAGCACGCGGAGGGACGCGCCACCAACCGCGCCAGGCGGCGCGTGGCCCTCCCTACGGGCGGGCTCAACTACATGGCCGCGGGCGCGCCCGAGATCGGGGCTCTGGGCCTGAAGGCCTACACCGTCGCCCGCACGGGTGCCCGCTTCTACACGCTGCTCTTCGACCCCGAGGACGGGGAGCTGCTCTCGATCATGCAGTCAGACAAACTCGGGCAGACGCGGACCGGCGCAGCGAGCGGGGTCGCTACGAAGCACTTGGCGCGCGAGGACGCGAGCACTCTAGGCATCTACGGCGCGGGCTGGCAGGCCGAGAGCCAGCTCGAGGCGATAGCCGCCGTCAGGGACCTCGAACGCGTCATCGTATACAGCCGCCGCGAGGAGTCCCGCAAGGCGTTCGCCGAGAAGATGGGCCAGCGGCTAGGGATGGAGATAGAGACCACCCACGCGGCCGAGGAGCCCGCGGCCCAGGACATCGTCGTCACGGTGACTTCATCGAGGGAGCCCGTGCTCCTCGGCGAGTGGCTCAGGCCAGGGGCGCACGTCAACGCAGCGGGGTCCAACTTCCTGTTCAAGACCGAGATCGACCGCGAGGTCGTCGGGCGGGCTAGCTTCGTGTGCGCCGACTCGCGCGAGGAGCTCGGCCTCGAGGCGGGAGACCTTATGCTCTCCCTCGAGACAGGCGCCATCCTCCCCGAGGCCGTCTACGAGCTAGGCCAGGTCATAGCGGGGCAGGTGAGAGGCCGCCGAGGCCCCGAGGACATAACCCTCTTCGCCAGCCAGGGACTCGCGCTCGAGGATATGGCGGCGGCCCGCGTCGTCTACGACCGCGCACTGGAGCGCGACGTGGGCAGGGACATAGAGTTCTAATGTTCTCAAGTCCAGTAGGGCCTGCGCTGCGCGTGCCCCGCTTCGCCGTGCTCGGGGTGTTTTTCACGAACGGGGTCGTGATCGGGACGTGGGTCGTCAGGATTCCGGCGATACAGCAGAGGCTCGGCCTGAGCGAAGGGCTGCTCGGCGTCGCCCTGCTCGGGGCCGCCGTCGGCGCCCTGGTAGCCATGCCGCTCGTCGGGGCCCTCGTCTCCCGCTTCGGGAGCAGGCGCGTCGTCGGGACGACCGCGCTGCTGCTCTCCCTGTCATTGGTCCTGCCCGCGCTCGCGCCGAGCCTGTTTTTTCTCGTGCCCGCACTCGTCCTGATAGGTGCCTCCAACGGCGGGCTCGACGTCTCGATGAACGCCCAGGCCGTCGCCATCGAGGAGGGATACGGGCGTCCGATCATGTCCTCCTTCCATGCGGCGTGGAGTTTCGGCGGGCTCGCCGGCGCCGCCCTGGGCGGGTTTCTCGCTTCCCACGAGGTAGGCCCCCTCCCCCACTTCTCCGCGGTAGCCGTCCTCGCAGCGATAGCCTTCTTCGCCGCCTACGGCGCGCTCCTGCCCTCGCACGCCGACGCCTCGGAGGAAGGGGCGCCTGCCTTCGCGCGTCCGACGCGGGCGCTCCTCGGGCTCGGGGTCATCTCTTTCTGCGTCCTCCTCGGGGAGGGAGCGATGGGGGACTGGAGCGCGGTCTACCTGGACAACACCCTGAGGACAGGCCCGGGGTTCGCCGCCGCAGGATACGCCGCGTTCTCCCTCGCGATGGCCTTCGGACGCCTCTTCGGCGACAAGTTCACGGAGCGCCTCGGCCCCGCCCGTCTCGTCCGCTCGTGCGGAGCCCTCGCCGCCGTAGGGCTCGGGGTAGCGCTGGCTGCGGGGCAACCCCTCATCGCGCTCGTCGGCTTCGCCTGCGCGGGGGCCGGCTTCTCCATAGTCTTCCCCGCTGCCCTTAGCGCCGCCGGTCGCACGGAGGGCATGGCCGCAGGACCCGCCCTCGCCGCGGTCTCGACCACGGGCTACACGGGATTCCTCGTCGGCCCGCCCTTTATAGGGTTCACCGCCGAACTGACCGGCCTCGGCGGCGCCCTCTACCTGGTCGTGGCCCTCAGCGTCCTCATCGTTCTCTTCGCCGGGGCCGTAAAGGCCGGAGGCGGCAAGACCAGATAGTCCGGTAGAATGCCAACCTCAACCAGGAACTGAATGCTGACGCCCAAAACCTGATACCCCTCGACCGAAGGAGAGAAATGTCCGAAACCTTCGAAAAGCAGCCAGAGACGGGTGGCGATTACAGGCCGCTCGGAGCCGGCGAGTTGCTCGATCACGACGACCGCGGCCTGCGGGTGAAGGCGGGGACGACGACGGTCGAGGTGGCGGCCCTTGCGCCCGACCTCTTCAGGGTCGGGATGTTCCCGGCGGGAGGCCCACCGAGGTACGACTCGGAGGCCATAGCGAAGGAGGACTGGGAGCCGGTCGAGGTCTCCATGCAGGAGACAGAGGAGGAGCTCACGCTCTCGACCACGGCGGCGACGGCCCGCGTCTCTTTGAGCCCGCTGCGGGTGGGGTTCACCGACGCCTCAGGCAGGGAGTTCGTAGTCGACGACGAGGAGCTCGGGATGGGCGCCGTCGAGACGCCGGACGCCGACATCTTCACCGAGCCCTTCGGCAGCCCCGTCAGGCTCTACAAAAAGCGGGCCGTGGGAGAGCGGTACTTCGGCTGCGGCGAGCGGACGAGCGGGCTCGAGAAGACGGGCTCGCACCAGGTCTTCTACAACGTGGACCCGCCTCTCGGGCACACGGCCTCCTTCAACAACCTCTACAGCTCCATCCCATTTACCCTCTCGATGGTGGGCGGCGCAGCCCACGGCCTCTTCTTCGACAACTCCCACAGGGTAGAGTTCGACCTCGCGCTCGAGGACGAGGACCGCGCCTACTACGGGGCCGAAGGAGGCGCGATCGTCTACTACGTCTTCTGCGGGCCTACCCCGAGAGAGGTCGTCGACCGCTATACCGAGCTCACGGGCCGCACCCCGATGCCGCCGCTGTGGTCTTTAGGTAATCAGCAGTGCCGCTACTCCTACATGAACGAGGAGGAGGTGCGCGAGGTCGCGAGAGGATTTCGCGAGAGGGACATCCCCTGCGACGTCATCTACCTCGACATCCACTACATGGACGGCTACAGGGTCTTCACCTGGGACCGGGAGCGCTTCCCGGACCCGGAGCACATGATCTCCGACCTGCGAGAAGAGGGCTTCCGCGTCGTCACCATCGTCGACCCCGGCGTGAAGGTGGACGAGAACTACTCCATCTACACAGAAGGAAGAGAGAGGGACCTGTACTGCAAGACGCGCGACGGCGAGGAGTACCACAACGCCGTCTGGCCCGGCGTCTGCGCCTTCCCCGACTTCACCAGCCCAGAGACGCGCGAATGGTGGGGCGAGAACCACCAGGTCCTTACAGATGCAGGGGTGGCGGGCATCTGGTGCGACATGAACGAACCTGCCCTCTTCATACCGGACGGGGCCACGATGCCAGACGACGTGGTCCATCCCGGCGGGAAGACCGGCGAGGCCAGGTGGCACGCCCAGATCCACAACACATACGGCTCGCTTATGGCCCGCGCAGCCCGCGAGGGTCTTCTTGCCCTCCGTCCCGCCGAGCGGCCTTTCGTCATAAGCCGCGCGGGCTACGCCGGGCTGCAGCGCCACGCGATGCAATGGACGGGGGACAACTCCTCCTGGTGGGAGCACCTGTGGATGAGCATGCCCCAGCTCCAGAACCTCGGCCTCTCCGGTATCGCGTGGGCAGGGGTGGACATCGGGGGCTTCGGTGGCGACACCAACGGGGAGCTCCTGGC
>CADDZK010000168.1 GCA_902812425.1 Actinomycetota bacterium | reverse complement strand
TGGGGCGGCACCACGGGCGGAAAAAGCGCCGACCATCGAGCCGTCGCGCCGGCGTAGAATCAACACATCAGGGTCTCTCTCCAGATAGTAGCCGGTCGGCAGATCTAACGATGATTCCTGCATGTCTTTCTCCAGATAGCTGATCCTCGGCCAGAGGGCCTTGGTTCATACCTCTAACCTTGCTTACGGTACTTACGTGCAGACGTTCTTTGGACCAACCACTGCGGCTCCTTTCCCTCTTGGGGAGACTTCAAATTCCCTGTCTCGCCCGAAACCACATAGCTGGTTCAGCTTATTACGAAGATGGGGCTGCCCGTATCACTCAAATGAGTGATTCTTCGCCCTTTCGGAAAATTAGATGGGGCCGGCAAGTTTCGCTATCCGGCGGAATCGACCTGACGATCTCCGGGCAGGTATACGACCTCGAGCAGCGCCCTCACGACACTGGGATCGAACTGGGTCCCCGAGTTTTCCTCGATCTCTTCGAGCGCGGCTTTCTGCGAGATGCCGTAACCGTACGGCCTGGGACGGGTCATCGAGTCGAACGCGTCGGCCACCGAGACTATCCGCGCCGTCAAGGGGATATCCTCACCACCCAGACCGTCTGGGTATCCCTTGCCGTCGAAGCGCTCGTGATGATGTTTGACGACGGGCAGCGCCGACGCCAGCTCTTTCACGGGGGCGAGGATCCCCACGCCCAGCGTCGGATGCCGTTTTATCTCCGCGTACTCTTCGTTGGTCAGGCGGCCCGATTTTTGAAGGATGTGATCCGGTATACCGATCTTACCCACGTCATGCAGCAGAGCCCCGTTGGTCAGGGCTTCCATCTCTTCCTTGGGCAGTGACATCTCGCGGCCGATGCGCAGAGCGAGGCTGGATACGGCCCTCAGATGTTCCCTGATATACGGATCTTTGGCCTCCAGGGCCGCTACGAGCGTTCTGGCCACCCCCACGGCCCGCTTCTCGCCCTCCAAGCCTTCGAGCAGGGCATTCGTCCCTGCACCGGCCGGTGCCTCGGCGATCCCATCCGTCCGTCCTTTGGCATCATCCAGGGCACGCAGGGCTGCGTTGAGGACCTGCCCAGGGTCCTCACTTCCAGGTTCGGCGAACGCCCAGCCTACGGCGGCGGTCAGGGGTAGATCGTCGTGGGTTCCGATCTCCTCCGAGGCGTGCTGCTGGAGCGTGAGCGCCACCTTGCGGGCCCTGCCCTCGCCGGACCCGCTTAGAACCACGAGGAATTCCTCGTCCCCGTAGCGGAACGCACGCTGTCTGCCGTCCTTGAGCCTCTCTCCGATCCTCCTGAGGAGGGCTTCACCTGCGGCGAGACCGTATACCCGCTCGTAGTAACGAAGACCGCTCAGGTGCAGCGCCAGAACCGTAAGCGCCCTGCCGAGGGAGAGCTCACGCTGCAGAACGCGGGCCAGCGAGGTGCGGTTCGGCAACCCTGTAAGCTGATCTAGCCCGCCAGGGGCGTCGACGGCGTCCTCGATGGCGGGGGCTATCACCCCGGCGAGGAACTTCAGTGCGCGCTCCTCCTCGGCGCCGTACTCCCCGCCCCCGACGATCACCGCCCCCCACTTCTCGTCTTCGGTCCCTACGGGTACGGCCAAGAAGCCCTCTATGCCGTGTATCTCCTCCTCGCTACGCACAACCTCGCCTTCGCGACAACTGCGCAGCAGTAGGCGCTGGATCGACGGGTGCCACCAGCTGGGGCAGACGTCGAATTCGCCCTCAAGGAGGGTGCTGTGGTGGTTGCCGTTCAGCGCGGCAACGTGCGCGTACGGTCCCCCGCACACAGCCTGCGCCGCCTCGACGGTCCATCCGAGTATGCCTTCCAGGCTCAAGAACCTGAGGGTGGACCCGAACCCCGAGATCATGCCCTCGTCGCTCTCCACCCTGTCTATCTCGTTCGCCAGGGTGGAGGAGAGCCCGACGGCGAGCTTCCTGAAGCCGTGCATCTCGGAGCCCAGGAACGCGACGACTACGCAGAAGAGCGCGATGAAGCCGGCCCCCAATGCCACGGGGGCAGAACCCGGCACCCCCAGACCCCCTGAGGCGATGACCGCTGCCAGGTAACTCGCCACCAGAGCGGCCGCCGCCACCACGACCTTCGGTCGGGTCTCTATCCAGGCTATCCCAAGCGCCGCAAGTAGGTAGAGAGGGAAGAAGGGCGAATTGCCTCCCCCCGTATAAGCGATAAGTACCCCGACGAGTACGGAGTCCAGAACGACGCCTATGAGCTTCTCCTGCAGAAGAACCTCGGGCCAACCCAAGGTCAAAGATATCCCGAAGAGCAGCGCGAGACCTACAGCCAGGTAAGCACCTTCAGCCCCAGGCAAATACTGGCCGAGCAGCAGGGCGACGACCCCTGCCACAGCGATACGAAGTAGTCCGGCTCTGGGCGAGGCCGCCGTAGATGCCGTCGTGATCTGGCGCATTTGCCTGGCTCACCTCCCTCTATCAGAGCCGAAAATCTACTACCTGGGGAGGATCCGACCGAGGTCCTCGCCGCGGCGAGGTTCGGGTACGTCGTGCCTCGCATCTCCCCTGCTCTCCGGAGAGGGGAAGACGAAGCGGTGGTCGTCGGCCATGCGGTAACCCTCAGACTCGGTGTCGAGAAGCCTCAAGAGCGCCCGCACGACGACCCCGTCGAACTCTGTGTCTATTCCGGCGCTCAACTTCTCGCGCGCCTCGGCTGGTTTCATGCCGGGGCGCCTGGGCTGGTCGAGCACCATCGCGGCGTAGGCCTGCGCCACCGAGAGTATCTTCGCCTCAAGCGGTATCCAGGGGCCGCGCAGCTTGTCAGGGTACCCTCTGCCGTCAGGGCGTTCGTGGTGCCAGCGAACCCATCCCGCCATCTCCTCGAACTCCGAGACCGCGGCCAGCGCCTCCTCGCCGCGCGCCGGATGCTCGTTGAGACGGCTCTTGGCGATGGAGTTGAGCCTGCCCGTCGCCACGAGCAGGTCCTCGGGCAACCCGAACAACCCGATGTTGTGCAGAAGACCCGCCATCCGCATCTTCTGTACGTGGGTGTCGTCAAGCTTCATCTCGCGGGCGAGGTCGGCAGCGTAGGTCGCGGTGGCCGCCGCGTGGCGGTGCGTGTACCCGTCCCTCTGGCCGAGGTCGCGGATGATCATGGTCCCGAACACCGTGTTCGAGGTCGCGAGGGCTTCCTCCAGCGACTCTACCCGCGCCCGCAGTTCGTGGTTCTCTTTCACCTGATCCCGCGAGCGGTACATCAAAGCGAGGCTCCCGATGGAGCCTGCGGCTACCACAACAGCCGCTATCGGCCCGTCGGCCACCAGAGCCAGAACGGCCAGTCCTGCTGTCAGAATGTTTATGGCTTCCGGGAGCAGATAGGGCTGTACCATCTCCTTCCAGGTCTCACTAAGCGCTTGACCGTGTTTGACTCTGAGGAGGAGGCTATTGACTACCTCGCTGGACACTTCCTGCGCGATGCCTGCGACCAGGGTGCCGTACACGATGGTGGCCCAAGGTGCCGAATCGTTAATTAGCAATGGTTCGGAGGCGAAAGAGAAAACTATGCCAGCCAGATAGATAATAGTGACGTTATGTACTATTTCATAGACCACCCGCAGCGGATCCCGTCTTCCCACAAACACAGCAGAGGGAATGGCGGCCAACGCAGTCCACGTAGGGCCCAGAGCCGCAACAGCCACTATAACCGGAATGTTCCACACACCGATAGCGATGCGGTCGCTCACCTGTATGGAGAAGAGATCTACCAGCAGGATGAAGGCAGCGAAGATCACCGTGCCATAGATGAGTTGCGGCTCGTGTGATAGCCCATGACCATAGCTCCAGGCAGCAGCAAGCGCCACAGCGAAGGCTGCAAGAGCTCCTATATAAGTTCTCAGAGGTGCCTCACCCAAGCCATGGCATCCTATATCGGAGTCTTCATCTGATGCGCTATGTATTCTTGCACATCAGATAAGCTCCGCACAAGGCTTGATTCTTAGGTTTTTCGCTCTACCACACGCGCTTGCTCATTATCCTCCTCTCGCACTGACGTTTTGGATGCCCAACCTTATCCGGGATTACCACACGCGCTTGCTCATCATATCCCCTCTCTTGATCCTTCTGCTACCTGATCTTACCCGAATTCAGATGTATTAGTAAACGGCACGAAACATAGGGCGTGCTACGCGCGGGGTACTAGCACTTGTGGTTAGTATCACCTCCTTCGGTCCGGGCGTTGTGTCTAGAACGCGTGAGTCGAGGACTTGGGTTAGGAGTTGCGGCGAGGAAGGTGAAGATAACGAGGCCCGCGGCGGCGGTCGCGGCCCCCGCGAGGAGGTAGGTAAAACGTGCGCCCGAGGCGTCAACGACCGCGCCGCCTATCCCATAGGCGAAGACCTCCCCTACGCTGAACCCCAAGAACCTTACGGAGAATACGCGTCCGAGGAGGGCGTCGGGCACCTTGTTCTGCAAGATGGTGTCCGTGGTCACGTTCTCCGTGCCGTTGGCGATGCCTGCCACTATCAGCGCGCCAAGCGCGAGGACGAACGCTGGTGAGAGACCAGCCCCCACCAGCGCCAGCGCCGAGGCGAAGACCCCGATGAAGTAGATCGGCAACAATCTGACCCTCTCTCCGAGCGCGGCCATAAGGGCCGAACCGGCAACCATGCCGCCCCCGAAGAGGCCGACGAGGAGACCGTAGCCGGCGTCGCCCGCCCCGAAGGTCTTCTTGGCGAGGAACACCTCGGCGGGGATCGTTATGTTGATCGTAAGCACTGTGAGGAAGGCTCCTACAACTATGGCGAGGGGCACACGCGCCCCTGCCAGGTAGGTGAACCCGGCCTTGAGATCCTGGCCGAAACCGGTGCCTTCTTCCTCCCTCTGCGGTCGAGGGAGCGGGATGAGGGAGAGTAGGGCGGCTGAGACCAGATAGGTCGCGGCGTCGAGAACGAAGGCGGCGTCGACGCCGACGGTCGCGACGAGCAGGCCTCCGAGGGCCGGGCCCGCCGTCTCGGCGACGCTGAACGTCCCACTGATAAGGGCGTTGGCCCGTGTCAGGTCTCCCCCACCGACCACGCTAGGGAAGGCGGCCCGGATCGTCGGGTTGAACAACGTACGGGCCAGGCCCATAAGGAAGATCAGGACGTAGACGGTGACGAGATCCCCGGCGAAGACGAGCCCGAGGACGAGAACAGATCTCACGAGGTCGCTCGTCACGAGGACGAGCCTGCGGTCGAAGCGGTCCGCAAGCACGCCGGCCAGCGGGCTCGCGATGGTGGGCAACAGACGGGCGACGAGCGCGCCGCCCACGGCCGAGGCGCTGCCGGTGATCTGGACCACCAGGACCACTAGTGCGATCATCGAGACGGCGTCGCCCACGAAAGAGGTTCCCTGGCCGATCCAGAGCCGCAAGAAGCGAACGTTTCTTAGAAGACTGGTGGAGTCCATCTCTCCCCGCACGAGGGCAGCCACTGATCCCGGTCGAGCGTCTCCCTGGACCGGGCGCCGCTACTCAGGTTAACCGATGATGCCGGTACGTGCCTCTAGCCCCGGTCATCTGACGGACCGCGAGCACGCCTGCGTCGTCTGTTCTCTTCAGTGTCATCGGACGATCTACCCGGCAAGTTTAGCCTGCAGAGGATCGCAGCCTGATGCTGACCCCATGGGCAAGGAGAGGGTCCAGCTCTCGCGTGGCCGCCTCGCTCGCGAGCTCCACGGCCAGAGGACCGGGACTCCGAGCGTCAGGACCTCTTGCCAGCGAGAGCGTACAAGCGCCCAGCCTTATGGAGGTACCTATATAGCTCGGGGCACCGATCAGGGCGGCGAGGGAGGCTGCGGCTTCCTGGGCGCCTGGCGCGGCGATCTCTAGCCTGGAGATGCCGGAAGCGCCGTTGGGGTGCTCGGCTGCCTGACCACCTGGGACGCGCAGCCCGCGAGGGGTGAGGTCTTCTATCAGGAAGGGCAAGAGCCTGCCTTCCTGGTGTATCCTGACGCTGCGCCAGCGTATCTCTGTGCCGTCAGGAAGCCTGCGCCCGCCATCATCCGGTCCTTCCACTTCAAAGCCTGCGGACTCAAGCCGCCTCACGTCGGCCTCCAGGTCGTCGGAGGCCACGCAGTAATCTATGAGGCCCTCGTGCGGGAGGAACTCTCGCCAGCCCCACACGTTGTCCCTGGTGTCCTCCCGGTTCAGGAAAGAGACCAGCTCGAAGTAAGATCCATCCTCCAAAGGTATCAGGGCGTTGCGCGTCAGGCCGTCGGCGTGCTCACCGCCCTGCGTCACCGCGAAGCCCAGGCGCTCGTAGTCGGCCGAGGCGAGCTCAAGGTCGCGGACGAGCATCACAAGATGATCCAGCCGCATCAGCACGCCGTCCTCACGTAAAGGATTTACACAGGCGACGGGGTACCTTCCAGGCTAACCGCACCTTCCTGAGACACCGTCTTTCCTGTCGCCGCGTCCCTGCCGCTGGTCCTCCCAGCGTTCGAGGGTGCGTCCCGGAAGATAGACGATAAAGAGCCACAGTAGGGCGACGACGAAGAACCCCAGGATGACTATAAGGAACTGCCAGACTTCAGACGCCAAAATCCTCCTCTACGTCGCGCGAGCTTGGACGCACAGAGTATCGCCCGCGAAACGCTCATTCGCCGTAAAAAGATCACCTCGTGAGGCAGAGCGCGGTGTATGCGTGTCTACTGTGGGGTAGATTAACCGGGATACTATCCAAGCCGGGCGGGACTATGATGTATCAGAAGCGAGATGAGGCGGTACTCGGGGAAGAGCAGATCAGGCTGCTCACCCTCGTTGATATCTTCGAGCCCCTATCCAGAGAGGAGATAGAGGCTATCCAGTGGAAACACCTGAGCACGAGCGTCGAGGAGGGCGAGACCTTCTACACGCCGATGGATCTCTGCGAGACGCTCTTCGTGCTCCAGAGGGGCAAGGTCAGGATCTACAGGGCCACCCCCGAGGGACGTGAGTTTACCGTCGCCGTGTTGGAGAGCGGGACGGTCTTCGGGGAGATGGTGCTCACGGGCCAGCGTCTCAGGAACTCATACGCCCAGGCCCTCGAAGAGTCCGAGGTCTCGGCGATGTGCCGCACGGACGTGGAACGGCTCATACTGGACAAGCCAAGGGTCGGCCTGCAGCTCGTACATCTCCTGAGCGACCGCCTGGCTACCCACGAGACCCGCATGGAAGACATGGCCCTCAAAGAGGTCCCGGCTCGGCTGGCGAGCCTGATCCTCCTGCTCGTCGAAAACGAGGGCGTAAGGACCCCGACGAGCTACAAGATCCCGAGCCGCTACACCCACCAGCAACTGGGAAGCATGATCGGGGCGAACAGGGAGGCCGTCACAAGGGCCCTCGCCAGGCTAAGGGAGCTCGGCGCGCTCAACGTGAGACGTCGTTACATCCACGTCGAAGATATCGATACCCTGAAGAGGGCGACCGAGGACGATTTCTTCAGGGAGGCGTGATCCCCTGCTCATACTATGAGCGGGAGCCCGGTTTTTGTATGCTGGCCAACGTTCGAAGGGTGGAGAGATTCGTGGAAACGTCATTGCTCAGGCAGTTTCAGAGAGAGGTTGAACGTCAATGCCAGTTCGGGATGATCGCGCTCCAGGACATGGACGAAGCCTCGGCCAATAGCGATGGCAAGCTGTTCTGGTACTCCGTGCAGGGTCTGCTCTTCGCCGTCGATAGCGTCTCGCGCCTGCTCTGGCCACCGAATCCAGAGGCCTCGGAGCGTGGAGCGGCGCTAAGGGAGAACCTCGGCGTCGACGACGCCTCGCCGCTCAGATCCAGGGATTTCGTGGAGCGCTTCCTGCGCTACGACGAGAGCCTGGAGCAGTGGCATGAGTCCTCCGAGCACCGCAGGTTCTTCGACTCCTATACAGAGCCTCTCGACGTGCTGGCCGAGACCCCGCCCGAAGACCGCTTCCGGGGCTACCAGCTCGAGAAGAACGCCCTGCTCTTCCACGGCGAGACCTACGAGATAGAACCTATCTCCCAAGCCCTGGAGGATCTGCAGCGCAGGGCCGAGGACGAGATGCAGAAGCCCCGCTTCGACCACGACGTCTGAAGATAGTCGAAAGACAACTCTCCGAACGCACCCCACAGGACGTCCCTCCGAACCCGCCCACCTCTGCGGATCGCCCGTGGCGCGAGTCTCTGGTCTCGGTCGTCTGCTGTGTCTCAAAACACAGAAAACTGCGCATAAGCAGCCCTTTTGTGCCCTGTGACACACGAATTTTTCAGAGAGGTTTGGGGGCCTCACCTCATGGCAACAAGCAGTAGCAAGCTGCTGAAAGAGTGCGGCTTGTGACGTGCAAGTACCTACGCATGGAGGTAAAGATGGATCGCGAAGAGCGCAGTGACAGGTTCACCGAGGTAGAGGACAGGTACGCAGGCTACACCGTCTACGACCAGGACTACGAGAAGATCGGCAAGGTAGACGATCTCTTCGTCGACGAGAGAGACCAGCCCGAGTACCTAGGCGTGAAGATGGGCTTCCTCGGTACCCGCTCCACCCTCATTCCCTTCCAGATGGCGAGAGTCAACGACGAG
>CADDZK010000167.1 GCA_902812425.1 Actinomycetota bacterium | reverse complement strand
GGCTAACGCAGGCTAACGCTGCTGCTGTAGCGGCGATCTGCTGGAGGCTAGATGGACTGCCGCTGGCCCTGGAACTGGCGGCGGCCCAGACCAGGTTCCTCGGCCCGACGGCGCTGCTTGCGAGGTTGGATCAGGCGCTGCAGGCCGGAGGGGCGAGGGATCTACCCGAGCGTCAGAGAACGATGCAGGCAACCCTCGACTGGAGCCACAAGCTCCTGCACGTCCCCGAGAAAGAGCTCTTCCGGCGCCTCTCTGTCTTCGCCGGGGGCTTCACGCTCGAGGCTGCCGAGGACGTTGGCGCGGCCGGCGCTGTCGAAGCCGCCGACGCTTTCGTGCTTCTCGGGAACCTGGTCGAGCAATCCCTGGTCGTGGTGGAGACGAGCGCCGAGGGGAGAACCCGTTACAGGATGCTCGAACCCGTTCGCCAGTACGCGCTCGAGCGACTCCGCGAGAGCGGTGAGGAGGAAGAAGTACGAAGGCGGCACGTCAGGCACTACCTCGCGCTCGCCGAGCAGGCGGAGCCCCATATAAAGGGGTTGGATCAGGCGGAGTGGCTCGACAGGCTCGAGACCGAGAACGATAACTTGAGGGCCGCTATAGGCTGGTCGCTCGAAGCCGGCGACGCGCATATCGCGACCCGCTTCGGCTGGGTGCTCGGCATGTACTGGGTGATGCGCGCCAGGCATAGCGAGGGCCGGCTGTGGATGGGTCAGGCCGTGACCCACAGTAATCTTGCGGATGAGATGAAGGCCAGAGCGCTCTGGGCACTGGGGGCCTGCGTGTACGGCTCGGGGCAAGACGAGCGGTTGGTGGAGATCTCCGAGGAGGGCGTCGCCCTCTCCCGAAGAGTCGAGGACGCGCGCGCCGAAGCGTATAACCTGGGTATTCTCGGCTTCGCCAACCTGCAGCTGGGAGAACTCGACCGGGCCACCCGGCTCCTCGAGGAGTCGCTACGGCTCGACCGGGCGCTGGGAGATGACTGGGCCGCCTCCCACATCCTCACCCACCTGGCGGTCGTGCCCCTCAGGCAGGGCGACTACCCTCAGGCCGCCGCGTACGCGGAGGAGGCCCTGGAGCTCACCCGCAGAACGGGCGACAGGCTGGCCGCCAACATAGCGCTCTATCTTATGGCGCAGTCGGCCTCGGCGTCGGGCGAACACGAGCAGGCTGCCCGTTACTTCCAGGACGCGCTCGAGCTCACCTTCGAGGTCTCGGATAGAACCAACGCCGCCTACTGCCTGCAGGGACTCGCCGCAGTGGCGGGGGCTCGTGGCGAGCAGCGCCGAGCAGCCCGACTTCTCGGTGTCGCCGAGGTGCTGCTCGAGGCCACTGGGATCCACCTCTATGCCCAGATGGACCACGAGCTCTACGAGCGCGTAGCTGACGCCGCCCGCGAGCAACTCGGGGAGCGGGCGTGGAAGAGAGCGCACAACGAGGGACGCGCGATGTCCTTCGATGAGGCGGTGGCGTACGTGCGCGAGGGCGACGAAGCTCTGCCCAAAGCGAGGACCGAGAGACCCGCCTCAGAGTAAGAGAGCAAATTCCCTGGACGAATATCAGACCCGCCTGCAGCCCCCGGGGACAACAGGGTCATCGTGCCTCTCGGCAGATCTTCAGTCGCGGTTCCGCTGTGCGTCTCCCACGGGCCTCAATTCGACGTGCATCGTCTTGTTGGACCGCAGGCGATGGACCAGCGGGACCAGGACGCCGTGCGAGACAGGATACTTGCGGGCCAGGAGCCGCCCTGCGCGGGCCGACTCTTCACCTTCGAGTATCCTGGCGCGGGCCCGTACCGGTGGCCCCGTCGGCCTGCCGAGCGGCGTGCAGGGGGCGAACTCTACCTCGGGGTTATTGCTGATACGCCTGAACTTCCACGCCGTATCCCAGGTACGGAAGTACGCGTGATCCCCCTCCACCACGATGTTGACCGCTGTCCCGACCGGCGTGCCGTCGCGCTTGTAGGTGGTCAGCAATACCGCCCACTGCCTGACGAAGGGTCGAAGGATCTGCGTCGCATCGTTCATCGCTCGACTACCGCCCCGTCGTTCTTGCGGCGCAGGCCGACACCGAGGAGGATGGCCAGGGGGAGGAAGACCTGAACGCCCAGGCTGGCGAGCTGTGCGAGGTTGTCTTCCGGGGAGAAGGCGCGAGTCTGCGTGAGGTGGAAGATGAAGTGCGGCACTGCGTAGAAGAGGTACGCGAAGAGCGAGATCTGCACGAGGCGCCGATCCAGCATAATGGCGGCGAGCGCCAGGAGCACGCCGAAGGCCAAGTTCAGTTCGCCAACGTCGCGCACCAGGTGCTCGTCGTACGGGCCGAGGGTGGAGACCCAATCCCGGCCCGAAGACGGGAAGTCTTCGTAGAAAGACCTCGGCAAGAACAGAGCCCAGACCCCGACGACGAATTCTTCGAGAGAGATAAACGCGAGACCGGCCCTGATCCAACCCTCGGATGAACGCCCGCCACGCACGGTCCCGCTCATCGCATCACCTGTTCGCGCCGGTCTACCGCGGTCCTCATCTCGGAGCGTAGAAAGTCCTCCCACCGGATCTGGCCGTAGGCATGCTCGGGGCACAGGAGCGCACCTTCGCGGAACGCACGCGCCGTCTTGCCCGGCACGGGAACCTCGAAGATCCCGCGCCGCCGTCCTGTAATTTCGAGGTAAGCGCGCACCATGCCGGCCAGGGTCCTGACCTCGGGCCCGCCGATATCGGGGACGCGTCCCGCGGGCCCTGAGAGCGCGAGCTCTACGAGGCACCTCGCGACCTCCCCGACGTCTATGGGCTGGCCCGGGAAATCCCTTGGGATCGCCATTACAGGCAACCGCTCCAGGAACCGCACGCCCATGAGAACGAGGTCGTAGAACTGCGTAGCCCGCAGGATGGTGTGCGGGACCGGAGAGCTTTCGACCACACGCTCGGTCTCGAGCTTTACCCTGTAGTAAGGGTACGATGCGGCCCGGTCTATACCGACGATGGAGATGTATACGAGGTGCGAGACACCGACTCCCCTGGCGGCTTCGAGCAGGCGCCCCGTCCCCTCGACGTCTACCTGCCGGGCCTTGCGGAAGGGACTCGAAGCGCAGTGGATTATGGTATCGACGCCTCGTACGGCCCGTTCGAGCCCCTCCCCCGTGAGAAGGTCCCCGTGGATGGTGCCTGGCTTTCCGCTGTGGCTGAGGACCCGCACCCCGACACCCGCGGAGCCGAGACGCCCCACGACCTGCCGTCCGAGCACCCCTGTCCCCCCTGTAACGAGGAGTTGCGGCGCGTTCGTCACGAACCCTCCTCTCCCTCCGCCCGTCGCAGCGGAGGCACGTTCTCGAGCTTCTCTGGGTTGACGACGAGGCGGATGGCCCCGATGTTCCCCTCCGCTACCTCGATGGTCACCACGCTCTGGGGGCTGCCGTCCCTGTAGTAACCGACCAGGCCTGGCCTCCCGTTGACCCGCGTCTGCCTCACGGAGAAGTCGGGTGGGATCTTCCCCAGTATCCCCGAGAGGAACCGGGCGACCCTGTCAGCGCCGTGGATCGGCCTGAGCGCCGCGCGGGTCTTCCCGCCACCGTCCGAGTAGAGCGTCACGTCCTCGGAGAGAAGCGCGAGCAGGGCCTCCATATCACCGCTGAGGCTAGCCCTGAGGAAGCCGTCGAGCAGGCGCTCCTCCTGCTCGGGGGAGCTCTCGAAGCGGGGCCGCCTGGCCGCCACCGACTGCCTCGCGCGGCGTGCGATCTGGCGGCAGTTGGCCTCGCTCTTGCCGACGAGCGAAGCTATCTCGGGGTAGTCGTAGTCGAAGACCTCCCTGAGCAAGAACACGGCCCGCTCGACGGGGCTGAGGCTCTCCAGCAGTACCAGGAAAGCCATCGAGAGCGAGTCGTCGAGGTCGGCGGAATGTTCGAGTTCCTGATCTTCGAGCAGCGGCTCGGGCAGCCAGGGGCCGACGTACTGCTCGCGACGCGCCCGCGCGGAACGTAGCCGGTCGATGCACAGTCGGGTGACCACGGTCGAGAGGTAGGCCGATGGAGAGCGCACCTCACCAGCCTGCTGCCAGCGCAGGAAAGCCTCCTGCACCACGTCCTCCGCCTCCATGACGCTCCCGAGCATCCTGTAGGAGATCGAGAAGAGTAGCGGCCTGTTCCTGTCGAAGACCTCGATACGGCTCATCGTAGCCTCCGCTGCTGGCCTCTGTACGTCACCATCTCTACGAATAAGACGAAACAGCCAGTCCCATTGTGACAAAACAGGGACCCGAAGGCGACAATCAGCGGCGGGGGATCAGAGACCCCCCCCGTACCGCGTCGAGGGCGGCTGCGTAGGCGTTGAGCGGCCTGTTGTCGTCCATGGGGACGACCGTAAGGTCCGCCCCGCGCCCCGCGACGACGGCGAGCGCGGGATCGTTGGTGTCCATCACGGCGACGGTGGGGATGCCCGCTGCGATAGCGGCCCCGGCGAAGCCGTGATCCGCGACCACGAGGTCTACCTGACCGACCTGTCTTAGTACGTCCCGCATGGGCTCAGGGTCATGGGTGTGGAACAGGCTGGCACCGTTGCCGAGGGTGGCCACCGACTCGGCCCAGTCCAACGACCTACCCTTCTGGTAGCGCCCGCGCGTCTGGGCCCTCACCACTTCGCCGCCAAGCTCCTCCGCCGACCGGGCGAGGCCGAGGTAATAGAGGATCAGGGCTCCAGGATGCCCCGTCGCGAAGAGGAGACGCCCCCCGGACCCCGCGACCTCCCCGATACGCCCTCCTGCCTCGACCAGGCCGGCCGCCGTGCGCGCCGGGTCTATGCACCCCCGCCCGGCGGTCTCCTCCATGTCGGGAGGGTTGCCGATCTGGCGCGCAACGGCCTCGTATGCCTCCTCGAAGCTGACGTCCCCGAGCAACTCCTCCATACCGAAGGTGTTGGACTCGTCCTTCTCAAGGAGCAGCCCTATCTTGTAGAGGTTGTTCTCGGCGCCGTGGGAGGTACAGGTACCGGCTACTCCCGCATCGAGAAGCCGCTCCGCATGCTGTCCGACCAGAGGATTCACGGAGCCCGAGTTTAGCAGAGTTCGTCCTTCACGAGAGAAGGATTCCACCAGCGAGGCTCAGAAGTGTCAGGGGTTAACTCGCCGCAGCACGGCGCTCTTCGACCTCTTCGAGGCCGATCCAATCCTGAGACCAGCGCGAGAGCGCCTCGACGACGTCGTTCAAAGAACGTCCCTTCTCGGTGAGCCGGTACTCCACGCGCACAGGCCGCTCGGGCACCACGACCCGCTCCACGATTCCCTCAGCCTCGAACTCCCTGAGCCGCTCCGAGAGCATCCTGTTCGAGAGGTCGGGTATGGCCTCCTGTATCTCACCGAACCGCGAGGCACCGGTGAGCATAGCCCGCAAGATCGCACCACTCCACCTGCGGCCCACGATCTCGACCGCCCGCTGGTACCTGGGACAGAACCTCTCCGTGTATACCTCGTCCGTGCTCATCGCACGGATTCTACCACAATCACAAACTTGACGTAACTAAGGTATAAAACTATACTTGGTTATGTTGAGTAACTAAAGCCCTGGGAGGGTATAGATGGTAAACGTTGGCTTGCTGGTTTTACGGGTTGTGTTAGGTGTGATCTTCGCCGCGCACGGCGCCCAGAAGTTGTTCGGTTCGTTTGGTGGGCCCGGGCTCAAGGGCACGGCCGGGTTTCACGGGCAGCTAGGCATAAAGCCACCTTATCTGATGGCTGTTCTCGCCGGGCTCGCCGAGTTCGTCGGGGGGATTCTGATCGCGGTCGGGTTCCTCACGCCGCTCGCGGCTTTGGCCCTGATCGTGACCATGGCCGTGGCCGTTTTCACGGTGCATCTGAAGAACGGTTTCTTCAGCATGAACGGCGGCTACGAGTTCAACCTGGCGCTCGCCGGGATGGCCCTGACCCTGTTGATCACCGGCGCCGGGGCCCTCAGCCTCGACGCCGCTCTCGGCATATTCCTCTGGTAGAGATTTTAGAAGGAGAACAAATGAACGTAACCATCATCGGCTCTGGCAACATGGCGCGCGGGATCGGCAGCCGCCTCGTCGCCGGCGGGAACGGCGTACGCATCCTCGACCGCGACCCCGAGAAGGCTGAATCTCTCGCGGGCGAGCTCAGGGACCTGGCGCAGGACGGTGCTGGGGTGACGACAGGAACGTTCGGGGATCCCATCGAGGACGACGTCGTCGTGCTCGCCGTTCCCTACGACGCGGTGGGACCAATTGCGGAGCAGTACGGGTCCGGCCTCTCTGGCAAGGTCGTCGTCGACATCACCAATCCCGTCGACTGGGAGTCCTTCGACCGGCTCGTCACGCCGCCTGACAGTTCCGCGGCAGAGGAGATCGACAGGCTCATCTCCGAAGCCTCCGTCGTCAAGGCGTTCAACACCACCTTCGCGGGCACGCTCGTCGGCGGCGAGGTGGGCGGCCAGCCGCTCGACGTGTTCGTCGCCTCAGACGATCCCGACGCCAAGCAGAAGGTCATAGGGCTCATCGAGGCAGGGGGGCTGCGGCCCGTCGACGCCGGTCCGCTCAGGAGGGCGCTCCAGCTCGAAGCCCTCGGGTTTTTACACATGACGCTCCAGCAGCCGCTCGGTACCGGCTTCGGGAGCGCGATCAAGATCACCAGCTGAGGATATGAGAGGGCGGCGACCCGAAGGTCGCCGCCCGTTCTCTCTCACGGTCGCGCCCTGATAAGCTAAATTGACGTTACGAAAGGAAGCTATTCATGAGTAGTGGATCCCTCCCCGCGCAGACCAGGATCGGGCACGTTCACCTTAGGGTCGCCGACCTCGACAGGGCGATATCATTCTATCGCGACGTGATGGGCTTCGACCTGGTGGCGCGTCTCGGCGAGGATGCTGCCTTCCTCTCCGCGGGCGGCTACCACCACCACATCGGGCTGAACACCTGGATGAGCAAAGGCGGCTCCCCACCCGCGCCGGGAACCACGGGCCTCTACCACTTCGCCATCAACTACCCTACGCGCAGGGATCTCGCCGTTGCCTTCAGGCGGCTATTGGACAACGAATGGTCTATCGATGGGGCCTCGGATCACGGCACCCACGAAGCCATCTACCTCCACGACCCCGACGGCAACGGCATCGAGCTGGCCTGGGATAGGGACCAGAGCGAGTGGCCGCGCAGAGGCGAAGGGCTGACCTTCACGAGGCGGCCGCTCGACTTCGATGGCCTGCTCGCCGGGCTCGAGGAGTCAGTCCCGCGGTAGAGCGCGCAGGTCAGAGCTTCAGATTCCCTCCGGCGCGAGCCGAAGCAGTTCATCCGGTATCCTGACGGGCTTGCCCGTCTTCAGGTCCACGCAGGCGTGGCGCGTGTGGCCCGTGACGAGCACCTCCCCGTCGCGCAGCACCTCGTAGTCGAAGCGGAGGGAGACCTTACCGAGCTCGGCGAGGTCGGCGCGCAGGGTGAGCTCGTCGTCGAAGAAAGCGGGTCTTCGGTAGTGGAGGAGCGCCTCGACGACGACGAGGCCGCGACCCCGCTTCTCCATCTCCCTGTAAGACTGGCCCGTTGCGCGCAGCCACTCGACGCGGACTACCTCGAAGTAGGAGAGGTAGGTCGCGTTGTTGACGTGGCCCTGGGCGTCGATCTCGGCGTAGCGGACCCGTATTTTCGTCTCGTGGATTATCTTCCCTCGAACTTCGGCTTGCGCCTCTCGCCGAAGGCAGTCATGCCCTCGCGGGCATCCTCGGAGGCGAAGAGCAGGGCGAACTGGTCGGCCTCGTACTCAAGGCCGCTCACGAGGTCGACGTCGAGCGCGCGGCTCGCCGCGGCCTTCGCGTGCCTGACGGCGAGGGGTCCGTTGGCGGAGATCTCCGCCGCCAGCTCCTTCGCCGCGCTCAAAGCCTCACCCTGGCCGACTACGCGGTTGACGAGGCCGAGTTCGCGGGCCTCATCGGCCCCTATGCGACGGCCCGTGAAGATAAGCTCCTTCGCGAGCACCGGCCCGATCAGACGCGGCAGGCGCTGGGTTCCGCCCATCCCCGGGAGAATACCCAGGCCGACCTCGGGGAAGCCGAAGGTCGCGTTCTGTGCGGCTATGCGTACGTCGCACGCGAGCGCGACCTCGCAACCCCCACCGAGCGCGAAGCCGTTCACGGCGGCTATCGTGGGGACGGGGCCCTTGTCGAGGAGGGCCATCGCCGCGTGGCCGATCTCCGAGAAGCGCTTGGCCTCGATCGGGTCCATGACGCTCATCGCCCTTATGTCGGCCCCCGCGATAAAGGCCCGCTCGCCCGCTCCCGTCACGACGATGGCGCGCGGCTCCTCGGCTTCGAGCTCGAGCAAAGACTGCCCGATCTCCTCGACCACCTGCCTGTCCAGCGCGTTCAGCTTCTCCTGGCGGTCGATGGTCATGACGGCGACGCCGTTCTCGCGCTCTACTCTCACGTAATCCAAAACGAAACTCCGTTTCTGGGTTTCAGGCGTCAGGCATCAGGTTTCAGATTACTGCTGATGCCTGAAACCTGTAGCCTGAAGCCTACGTTGGTACGGCTTGCTCGACGTACTCTACAGCTTTCTTCGTCGGTGTTCCCGGGGTGAAAACCTCGCC
>CADDZK010000166.1 GCA_902812425.1 Actinomycetota bacterium | reverse complement strand
GGTCTCCCTTCCACGTCGCAGGGTCTCCGGGGTCCACGGTGTCCGTGTGGGCGTTGAGCAGTATGGAGCGCCCGCCTCCTGCTCCCCTCCTGACGCCCGCGACGTTCGGACGATCCTCGTAGGAGACCTGCTCTCCGACGTGGTCGCGGTAAGGTTCCATCTCCTCTGGTGTCGCCTCCCACCTGTCTAGCTCGAGACCGCGCTCGCGGAAGGCGCGCTCGACTACCTCCCCCACCGCACCCTCCCCGCCAGTCACGGAAGGTATGCGTACCAGCTCCTGCAGCAGACGCACGGCGTCGTCGCGTCTGGCCTCTACGGCACCGCGTATAGCTTTCGCGCGTTCGTCGTCAAGCTTAACCATGATCCAAGTCCTCCTGCTTCCGGTAACGCGGCACCGTAGCACGAGGGCCATGTTGCGGCAACGTGCTGGTGGCTGCTTGACCAGATGACGTGGTGTAATTAGTATTGTCGTTCTGGAGCGGGGCCTGGAGTGTCCGGACCCAAAGAGATATCGTACCCGGATAACCTGCCGGCGGCCGGGTCTGTCCGCGATCACCCTTTCCATCGCGGCTGGGTTAGGCTAAATATAGGAGGATAGGTCTACGTGACAAGACGGTCGAGGAGCCTCTTTCCGGCGGTGCTCGTCCTCGCCGTTGCCATAGGTCTCGCGCTGGGCCTCCTCGTCGGCTGCAGCGCCGGGACCGACGACTCCTTCAAGGGAGCCGCCGCCTCTGGGGATGAGACGACGGCCCTCTCCGGGGTCGTGGGAGGCAAGATCACGGTCGCCTCGAACATCGCCTATCCGCCCTTCGAGTTCTCACCCAAAGGTCGGCCGGAGGGGTTCGATATAGACCTGATGAACGAGATCGCAAAGAGGGTAGGCTTTAAGGTCGAGTATAAAAACGCCCCGTTCGACAGTATCCTGCGGGGACTCAACGAGGACCTCTTCGACGCCTCGATCTCGGCGATGACCATAACCAAAGAGCGCGAGCAGCAGATAGACTTCTCGGACCCCTACTTCAACGCCGACCAGGCGCTCATGGTAACCAGCTACTCCAAAGTCCAATCCATCGACGACCTCGCCGAGTCATCCGTCGGCGTCCAGGCCGGCTCGACGGGCCAGATCAAGGCCGAAGAGCTCCTCGACGACGGGCAGATAGGAGAGATCAAACCCTACAGGACCATCGGGGAGGCCTTCGCCGCGCTGAGGGGTGGGAAGATCGACGGTGTGATCTACGACCTCTCCGCCGCGCACAAGGAGATCATGGACAGCGGCGGGGCGATCCGGTTCGTCGAGCCCGTCTCGACCGGCGAGCAGTACGGCATAGCCTTCCCTAAAGGCAGCCCGCTCGTCGACCCCGTCAACGAGGCCCTGGCCGACATAAAGTCGGACGGCACCTACGAGAAGCTCTACAAGAAGTGGATCGGGCTGCCCCCGGAAGATATCCCGTAGAGAATTTGTCGGCAAGCCCTGCGAGCTTCGCTTTGAGCTACAGGCTTTTTCGTCTTCCTGACCCTGTACGGCTGCGTGAAGCACCGGCGGCGGGTGATGTAGCTCTCGTTATAATGCTGAAAGTCGTCGAAGACAACGCGCCGAAAGCCGATGGAGGCGGGGTGCTCCATTGACAGCCATCCTAAGGTCCGTGCTCTCTATCTCCGTGGCCACCGTTCTCTCCCGGGCTACGGGGTACGCGAGGTGGATGGCCCAGGCCGCGGCACTCGGCGCCGGGTACGTGGCCGACGCCTACACGGCCTCCATCCTGTTGCCGAGCCTGATCTACGAGCTCTTTATGGGCGGCATACTCTATTCGATCTTCATCCCCGTCCTGGTAGACCGCATTACGAAGGTCGGAGAGGAGGACGCGAGGCGGCTGACGAACGCCCTCTTCACGCTGGTTTTGCCTCTTATGCTCGTACTCTCGCTCGTAGGCATCGTGTTCGCCGAGCCGCTGGTGCTGCTCCTCACCAACTGGCAATCCGCGACGGAGCTCTCTGCGGCCAGGGCCGAGCGGACCGTCGAACTCGCGGTGTTGTTCTTCAGGATCTTCATCCTGCAGATGTTCTTCTACGGCATAAGCACCATCGGCACCGGCGTCTTGCAGGCCCACAGGCACTTCTTCCTGCCCACCTTCGCCCCCGTGCTGAACAACCTGTTAGTCATAGGCTCCTTCCTCGCCTACGCCATGCTCGCCGGCGTCGACAGGAGCGCCGCGTACTACGTGCTCGCGTCGGGGGTGACGGCCGGGGTCGCCGTCATGGCGCTGGCGCTCGTCCCTACGATGTGGAGCCTCGGGTACAGGCTGCGTCCCCAGCTCGGCCACCCCGCCCTCCTGCCTACGGCCAGGCTCGCAGGACCGATGGTCGTGCTTGTGGCGGCCTCCGTCGGTTTCCAGCTCTTCGGCGCGTACCTGGCCACGGGGTTCGAGGCGCTCGCTGAGCTCAACTACGCCTTCACGATCTTCTCGCTGCCCTACGGCGTCTTCGTGGTCGCCATCGCGACCGCGCTCATGCCCGAACTCTCCGAGAAGCACTCCCGCATGGACGCAGACGGTTACCGCGAGACGTTCTCCTTCGGCCTCAGGACGATGGCCTTCGTCGTTGTACCTTCGGCCGTGGGTATGATCTCGCTCTCCAGGCCCATCGTAGGCCTCCTCTACGAGCGTGGTAACTTCAACGCCCACGATACAGAGGTCGTCTCGGGGCTGCTCGTGATCTACGCGGCCGGGCTGCTCGGCTATTCGGTGTACTTCTTCCTCGTTAGGGCTTTCTACTCGCGGCAGAACACGAAGACCCCGGCCCTGCTGAACGTCGCCATCTTCTTGCTGTATGCGGCCCTCGCCTACGGGCTCTCACGCCTCTGGGGCGTGACCGGCGTCGTGCTCGCGCTCTCCATAGCCTACGCCGTGCTGGCCGTTCTGAGCCTCGCTGCGATGCGCCGGGCGATAGGCAGGATAGACGGCGGACGCCTCCTTCGCTCCCTCCTGAAGATCCTCGTGGCGGGTACGGCGATGTACGCCACCATCAGTATCGGGACCGCACTCCTCGGGGAGGGCTCGGACTTCGCTGAGCGCCTGATCGTCCTCGTAACCGTGGGCGGCGCCTCACTCGCCGTCTACCTCGGGGTGGCTTACCTCTTGGGGACCGAGGAGTTGAAGTCGATAATAGCCCTGTTGCGACGACGCACCGCAGGGAAGCCGGCGGGCTAGGAGCCTTTCTTCTGGGAGTTCCCTGAATTCTCCTGTGTCTGGGACTCCCAGACGTCGCTGGAGAGGTCCTTGATCATGGCCTCTCCCTCATACACGTCGGCCGTACCGTGCTTGCTCAGTATGGTCACGACGTAGCGGTGGTCTCCTGACTGGACGATCCCCACCTCGTCGTAGACCCTGTAGAGCCAGCCCGCCTTGTTCGCCGCGTCAACGCCTGCCGGCAGGCCGGCGTCGAGCCACCAGTCGAGCTGGTCCTGGTGCATGAGGTCGATCATGTACCCACAGCTCTTCTCGCTCGCGGCCTTACCCTCGGCTATCTTCTGCAGCATGGCCGCCATGTCGCGGGGCGTGCTCCTGTTGTCGAGGGCCGGAACGGCGCCCCTCTCGCTGCTCACCTTCTGGTAGAGCAGGGTGTGCTCGGCCCCCATGGAGCGGGCCACCTCGTTGACGTAGTCGGCCCCCCCGACCGTGCGCACGAGGGCGTTGGCCGCGACGTTATCTGACTGGGTCATCATCAACACCAGCAGGTCGCCGACAGTCTCCTTGGTACCAGCCTTCTTCCACTGCAACCACCCCGCCCCTGCGGCCCAGTCCTCGTCTTTTATCTCGATCTTCTGCGAGAAGCTGAGGTCACCCGCGTCCACCTTGCGATAGACGGCCACCATGATAGGAACCTTTATAATGGAGGCGGTAAAGAACTGCTCGTCCGGCCTGATCCCGTACCCGTAGCCCCCGTCGAGGTCCCACACGTACATACCAGCGATCCCGTGGTAGCCTTCGATCTCCTTGCGCGCCTCACCGAGAACTTTCTCGACCCGATCGCGCTGCCCTTCGGGCACGCCGTCCATCACCGGTTCCGTCGAGGAGAACTTGGCCGGTCCCACCTTCGGCAGGTCCTTGAGGTCCAACTTCTCTACGGTCGGCTCGGGGACTTTGGCGGCGAAAACGTTCTCGGGGTAGAGGTACTGGATGAGGTCATCGGGCACGCCGGCCAGGGGGACAACGTCGTTCTTCGCGTAGTCGGGCTCGTCCGCGCGGATTGACTTCTCGGCCCTCCACGATTTGCCGTTCCAGTGGGTGAAGACCACGAAGGGCTTCCCCTCCCCTTCGGGCTGGACGCGCACGGAGGCCCACGACTTGTCCATCTTGCTCCTGTAGACACCCTTTATGCTCTGGGGGGTCGTCCCCGGCAGCTCGGGGGCGAGGACGGCGTAGGCCGCGGCCTCGGGCGTGGGCTGCTCGGGGTCGGGTACGGTCTTCTTCGCCCCGGCTTGCTCCTCGCCTGACTTCTTCGCCGGGGCCCCCTCTGACTTCGCCTCCTCGTGCGACCGGGAAGGGGTCTCGCGCGCCTGTGAATTACCATCTTGCTTCGAGGAGCCGGAGAGGTTGCTAAAGAACGCTCCGCCCGAGGTCTGACCCGCTACGTAGACGACCCCCAAGATCAGCACCAGGAGCGCGGCCAGGACGCCGAGTCTCTGGAGCAGCCGCCGACGGCGGCGCTGGGCGAACATCTTGCGGCGGGAGAACAGGTTCATCGTGCGCTAGTGAGGGCTTGCCCAACCCGTGGTGTTCGTGGGGTCGGGCCACCCGGCGACCCGCGGGGCCGAGGTCTTGTAGTGCGGCGCGTCCGCGGGGACCGGTGGGTTGAAGCTGTAGTTGTACGTGTACAGCAACCCGTCGCGTATCACCTTGCCGTCCTCGGTCACCTTCTTGTAGGTGTTGTACTTGATCCCCTTGACCGGGTCCTCGTAGATCTTCTTCGTGCTCATCTCGACCTTCTTGCCCGTGGGCTGGCCGAGGATCTGGGCGTTCAGGAAGCCCTTGTCGTCGACCCACTCGCGGATGACGATGTAGCCGTCGGTGGTGTTCTTGAACTTCATGTCCTCCGCCCCCCACCCGTTCTCCCCGAACCACACGGTCGCGTCGAAACCAGGCTTTATGTAGGGGAGCACGGCGTAGTGCGGATGGCGCTCGACGATCTGAAGCCCCGCGTAGATCGCGGCCATGTAGAGCGTCGAGGAGACCTGGCAGAGCCCACCGCCGTTGGCGACGCCGATGCCGCCGTTGGAGAAGGTCTTCGCCTCTTTGTAGTGAAGCGACTTGGTATGCTCGAGGAATGAGAAGGTCTCGCCGGGCTTGAGGACAGTGTTGTTGACGGCGGAGGCGGCCAGCTTCATGTTGTACTGGCGGTTCGGGTTGGAGTCCCACTGGAAGTCGGTCTGGTACTTCCCGATGACCTCCTTCGGCCTGTACTTCTGGACCTCCGCCGTTGTGATATCGGGCTTCGGGGCTGCACCTTCGGCGATGGCCACGTGCCCGCTCATATTCTTCAGGGCCCCTTCGAGGTTCGCAAGCGTCTTCTTCTCATCCATGACGCGCCCCTCGTGGGACTTCTTGACCTGGATCTTACCGTCGTCCGTGACGCTGAAGGAGGCGTTCTGGGGATCCTTGTTAAAGCCTTCGGCCGCCTTGTCCAGCGCACTCTTGGCCTTGGCCTCGTCGACCCTGGCGTCGAGGCCAACCTGTACCCCTCCAAGGTACGAGCGTGCCGCGTCGGAGAAGCGCTGGAGTATGTTCCCCCTCCGTCCGACCGAGTAGGCTTCGTCCACGGCGGCGGAGGAGTTCACCTTTACGCCGAGCTCGTCACCGCTCAACGAGAAGCCCTCCTTGCCCGTGCCGAAGGAGATCTTGTCGAAGGTCGCAGAGGCGTCGTGCTCTATGGCCTTGCGCGCCTCGGCTTTAGTCATCCCGCCCACGTCGACCGAGCCGATGCTGACGCCGCGGTTGATCACGTCGTCAGGACCGGCCAGGTAGTCGACGGCGGCAGCCCCTATGAGCAGGAAGCACGCGATCACGGCGACGAGCGCGGCCCCGCGCCTGCGGGCGTAGCGCGTCTTCTGCTGCTTGCGCCTCGCCGCCTTCGCCGCCTCGCGGTTGTACCGCCGGGTGGACCTGGGCCCACCCTCCTTGCTTATCTCTTTCAAGTATCCGCCCCTCCTGCGATACCGATTAGCGCCACCGCCCGTGCAGGGTCGCGGCGACACACAGGCGCTAATTATCACGGCAAGGGGTCGAACGTTCAACCTCTTCGCGGAAAATGTCTCGGAAACGATCAGAATCCGCGCCTGAACCGGAACCCGAAAGTAGAGAGGGGACGCCAGTAGTTCAGGACACACCTCGCTTGGCTTTTACGAATAGCTCCATTACACTTTGCCCTTTGGACCTGCGCCGTACAAACCCTACAGAGAGTGGAAGGTTCCTTGCGCCACGGATCGGAAGTAGAGGAAACGAAACAGGGAAGGCTCTCGCCTGAGAGCGCGAAGGCTTCCTCGCGGTCGGCCACAAGGCTCTCGGGGTTAGGGTTGTGAAGGCGGCGGTGAGGGCGTACGAGGGCGCAAAGCTGGGAGCGCAGTTGGAAGACGAGGTCTCCCGGCTGCGCATCCACGCATTCCCTGACTTCCCCGAGGTACACGACGTGGAATACTATTCCGCTCTCTACCGCTGGTACGCGACCCACCCGCTTTCCGACAAGATGCACCGCTGGGTCGCGACGACGGAAGAGGGGGAGATCGTCGGCCACCTGGCGGCATTCCCACAATTCTACAGGATCGACGGTCAGCGGGTCGTCGCCCACACACCGGGGGATTACATGGTGCTCCCCCAGTACGGTTTTCAGGCCATCATGCTGATGCGCTCTTTCTTCCGCGCGACCGAGAACTGTGTGGTCAGCGACATGGTGCCTGCGGTGATCGGGGTCGAGACGCGGCTGGGTGCCGAGGTGGCCGGCGATCTCCAGTACGCGGCGAAGCTGATGAACGTCTCGCGGCTCCCGATGCCCTCGGTTCCGGCCCCACTCAGGAGAATCCTCCACCTTCCTGAGCAGTTCGCACCGGCCCGCGGGTTCACCGACAGGCCCGGCGCCGAGTCGAATGAGGTGGAGGAGCACGTCGCGCCGCCCGCTCCCCGCCCGCGCGCCCCCATCCCAGGCCCGGTGAAGGGACTGCTGAATCGCGGCCTTCGCACGGTAGATGAAATCCTTGCCGGTCGCTTCGGCGGCGACCTGGAGGTGGAGGTGCTGCAAGGGTTCGACGACTCCTTCGACGACCTGTTCGAGAGGGTCGCCGCCGTCGTTCCCTGCCTGGCAGAGAAGGACGCAGCGTTCCTGCGCTGGCGTTACGGGCCCGGTTCTCCCCAGGCGCCGGTGACCGTGCTGGGGGTCAGGTCCGGGGGGAGGCTGCTCGGCTACGCCGTGCTCAAGGTCGCCCTCAACGGTCAGGACGGCTACATACTCGACCTGACGGCGCTTCCGGGACGCCGGGACGTCGTGCGGGCGCTGCTCCGCGAGACGGTGCGTTGCTTCCGGAAGACGGGGGTGCAGATAATCAGGTACAGGTTCCTGGAGTCGCCCTCTACGCCCGATCAGACCGACCTGCTGCGGCTTGGTTTCTTCTACCGCAGGGGAAGACGCCACAAGCTGCTGATCAAGTTCAAAGATATCCACATGCACGAGACGGCCCGCGACCTCACCAACTGGTCGCACTCTTTCGGCGACGGCGAAGCGGGCTTCTGGGTCAGATAGGAGGCAAGAATGGTTTCTAGCAACGGAGACGCGAGGGCCGCTATTCGCGGGTGGCTTCAGGAGAACGTGACGGGCGGACGCGAGGTCCCGAACGACGAGCCGCTCATCGAGAACGGCGTCATGACCTCGCTGCAGACGGTCGAACTGGTCGTGTTCCTCGAGGACACGTTCGGTATCGTCGTCGAGGACGAGGAGTTCGACGAGGAGAACTTCGGGTCCGTCGAGGCCATCGCCAGGCTTGTGGAGAGCAAAGCGGCGTGAGCATGCGTCCCGAGTTCACGCTCCACGACCTTCTCTACAACTCCGTGGAGCGCGACCCCTCCGCGGCGGCTGTAGTGGACGGCGACGCCCACTACACCTACGAGGACCTGGAGCGTGAGAGCTCAGCCCTCGGTGCTGCGCTCGTGGACGCCGGCGTCCAGAAGGGCGACAGGGTCGGCGTGCTCGTCGAGAAGTCGTGGGAGGCCATTGTTGCGATGGTCGCGGCCTCGCGCATCGGGGCCGCCTACGTCAACGTCAACCCGCTCTTCAAGGCGCCCCAGGTCGAGTACCTCGCGGGCGACTGCGACATAAGGGTCATGATCGGGGACACCCCGAAGCTCGAAGAGCTCCAGCCGAAGACGCTTCAGACCGCCTTCTACAGGGGCGCGAAGCCGGAAGGACACGCCGCCAGGTCCTACGTTGACGTCGCCGAGGCCCTAAAAGGCGAAGGCCTCAAGGAGGACAGGAAGGTCTCCGAGATCGACCTCGGGACCATACTGTATACCTCCGGCTCTACTGGTATGCACAAGGG
>CADDZK010000165.1 GCA_902812425.1 Actinomycetota bacterium | reverse complement strand
CCGCCGCATCGTGTGGGCCTGGATCTTCACGATCCCCGCCGCCGCCATCCTCGCCGCACTAGCCGCGCTAGTCATCAGGACGGGCCCGCTCGCGGTCGTGCTCTGTCTCCTCGTCCTTGCGGCGGCCTTCGCCTGCCTCGCGTGGTGGACGCGTGCCGGACAGCCAGGCACCGACATGGGTACATGACCGTGTCGGTTCGCCGCGTCAACCGGGAGATATCTCCCGGTTAAATCTCCTGCGTCCTATCCCGGTATCGCGGCGACGGCCTCCTCTATCTCCTCCTCAGAGTGCTCGAGGTTGACGAGTTCTCCGGCGAGGTACTGCTGGTAGGCCGAGAAGTCGAAGTGGCCGTGGCCGCAGAGGTTGAAGAGGATGGTCTTCTCTTCTCCTGCCTCCTTCGCTTCGAGCGCCATATCTATGGTCGCTTTGATCGCGTGCGTCACCTCGGGCGCGGGGACGATGCCCTCCGTCCTGGCGAACGTGACCCCTGCCTCGAAGGTTGGGTTCTGGGCGTAGGCCCGCGCCTCGACGAGCCCCTCGTGTACGAGCGCCGAGACTATCGGGGAGTCGCCGTGGTACCTGAGACCCCCGGCGTGGATACCGCTGGGGACGAACGAGTGCCCTAAAGTGTACATCTTCATCATCGGGGTGGTGCCCGCGGTGTCGCCGAAGTCGTAGGTGTAGCGGCCCTTGGTGAGCGTCGGGCAGGACGCGGGCTCGACGGCGACGATGCGCGTGTTCTTCCCGCCCTTCAGGTTCTCGCGGATGAAAGGGAAGACGACGCCGCCGAAGTTCGAGCCGCCCCCGACGCAGCCTACGACCACGTCGGGGTACTCGCCTGCAAGCTCCATCTGCCCGAGCGCCTCCTGCCCGATCACCGTCTGGTGCAAGAGCACGTGGTTGAGGACGCTCCCGAGCGAGTACTTGGCGTCTTCGTTCTTTACGGCGTCCTCGACTGCTTCGCTTATGGCGATGCCAAGAGATCCCGGCGAGTCGGGGTGCTCCTCCAGGATGTTGCGGCCAGCCTGAGTGAGGTCCGTCGGACTCGCGTGGACCTCGGCGCCGTAGGTCTCCATCATGATGCGCCTGTATGGTTTCTGGTCGTAGCTGACGCGCACCATGTAGACGGTGCAGTCGAGGCCCATCACGCCGCAGGCGAACGCCAGAGAAGAGCCCCACTGGCCCGCCCCTGTCTCTGTAGTGAGGCGCCTGACGCCCTCCTCGCGATTGTAGTAAGCCTGCGGGACGGCGGTGTTGGGCTTGTGGCTGCCTGTAGGAGAGCCACCCTCGTACTTGTAGTAGATGTGGGCCGGGGTATCGAGGAACTTTTCGAGGCGGCGGGCGCGGAAGAGCGGGGTCGGGCGCCAGAGGCTGTAGATCTCACGCACCTCCTCAGGGATCGGGACGTACGAGTCCTGTGTCACCTCCTGCTCGATGATCGCCTGCGGGAAGATCGGGGCGAAAGCTTCAGGTCCCACGGGCTCCCTCGTAGCCGGATTCAAGGGCGGCTCGAGCTGGAAAGGAAGATCCGGAACCAGGTTGTACCAGCTCTCGGGGATGGCCCTCTCGTCGAGGAGGAACTTCGTCTGTTGCATCTGGCACCTCCGGCGCACGGTTATAGCGGTCGGCCATCAGCTTACAGCTTTTCGAAGAGAAGGGGACGCGCCCCGAAGGACGCATCCCCGAGCTGATCACCGAAACCCGATGCCTATTCCTGTTTGGTTATCCTCTGCTCCGTCGCGGGGTCTGGCCGCTCTGTCCCTCCTTTTGAAGACCGTGAACCCGTCTCCGCCGGTGGCGAGTAAGCGAACGCTCCTGGATCTAGCTCCCCGCGCGGCAGGCCGCAGAGGCGTCGGCCGCCAGCTTCGCCCCTGTCATGCCCGGCGCCGCATCCTTGCCAAGCACCGCGTCGAGGCAGTCTGGGAAGTTGGTGAACATACCGTCGACGCCGAGGCGGATCAAGGACCGCATCTCGGACGTCTCGTTGACCGTGTACGGATGGATGTCGAGGCAGCGGGCGTGCGCCGCCTCGACGAGCGCCGCGTCCACGTCGGTCTTCGAAGGGCCTATCCCTACGGCGTAGGTCCGCACGAGGTCGAGTTGCGCCTGTATAGTCTCGCTGGTCTCCGTATCCGAGTAGAGCTGGATCAGGGGCAGCGACGGTTCGAGGGCGTGGATCTTCTGGAGGCTGGCCGCGCTGAAGGACTGGATCAAGACCTGCCAGTTCTGGGCTGCGGGCTGCATGAGACCGTATTTCTCCATGAGGCGCAGTAGCTCTTCTTCCATACCTGGTGCGGCCTCGGGGTTCTTGGTCTCGATGTAGTAGTTGACGCCCGTGCCGTAGCGCTGGAAGACGTCTTCGAGGGTCGGTATCTTCAGTCCCACGTACTCGGGCCTTGCGTACTGCGGATAAGCTTCGTTGAACCAGCTGCCGACGTCGCACATCTTTATCTGTTCGAGGGTCCTCTTGATAACGGGGCCGGAGCAGAACTGCTTGGGCACCCCCGGCGGCGCCTCCGCGGTGCGGTCGAGGGTCTCGTCGTGCATGACCACGAGCACGCCGTCCTTGGTCATCTGCAGGTCCTGCTCGATGTAGTCGGCACCCATCTGGAGGGCCAGGTCGTAGGAGGCGAACGTGTGCTCAGGGGCGTACCCGGAGGCTCCCCTGTGGCCTATGTTCAGCACAGGCGCGTCTGCAGGCGAAGTCTTGTCTGATGGCGCTGCTCCTGCTGCGGTGAACGTGAGGATCATCGTCCCCAATACCAGGATTGTCAAAAGTCCGGACCTTCGGTGCTTTGCCCCACGATGGAGATCCCCTCCGGAGACTGCGTTCGGCATGGACTTCTCCTCCCCCTCAACCTTCTTTGTAACCAAGTATACAGGTGGAATACATGCAAGCTCCACTGCGGACTAAGATATCGTCCCCTGATCAGCCTCCCAGGTGCTCGTCCAGGAAGGCGGCTATCTTCGGGTAGGCGTCGAGGCGGTTCCCTAGCTTGGCGAGGCCGTGGCCCTCGTCTTCATATAAGAGGTACTCAACAGTACCGCCGTTGCCTCTCACGCGCTCGACGATCTGCTCCGCCTCCCCGACGGGCACCCTCGGATCGTTCTTGCCGTGGACGACCATGAGCGGGGCCTTGATGTTCTCGGCCTTGTGTATGGGACTTATGGACTCGAGGAGCGCGCGGTCTTTCTCCAGCGAGCCGTACTCTGGCTCGCGCAATGACCGCCGGTAGCTGCCCGTGTTCTCCAGAAACGTAACGAGGTTGGCGATCCCAACTATATCCACACCCGCACTCCAGAGATCGGGGTACTCGGTGAGGGCGGCGAGCACCATAAACCCGCCGTAGGAGCCGCCCATGACGGCGATGCGCTCGTGGCCTTGCTCCTCGAGCCAGTACGCCGCGTGCGCCAGGTCGTTTACGGAGTCCATCCTGAGTTCCACGTCGTCGAGGTGGGTGTAGGCCTTGCCGTACCCCGTCGAGCCACGGACGTTGGGGGAGAAGACCGCGTAGCCCCTGTGCAGGAGGTACTGCGTGACGGGTGCGAAAGCCGGCCGCGACTGACTCTCTGGCCCACCGTGGACGTTGACTATAACCGGCGCGTTCTCTACGCCTGGCTCGTGGAAGAGGGCCGGTATCCGGCGCCTGTCGAAGGTCGGATAACGCACGACCCGCGGCCTGCGGAAGGTGCTTGGCGGGATACCCGCGGTCGAGGAGCGGGTGAGGCGCCGTGCTTCGCCGCCGGGGAGGTCGAGTATCCAGACGTCGGGGTTTCGCTCGGGGGCGGTGAGGGTGAAGGCGAGCCTCCGCGAGTCGGGCGAGAACTCGAAGCCGCCCACTATGCCCTCGGGTACCTGCGGGTCAGGCATCCTGCGTCCCCTGCCGCCGAAGAGCAGCACGCCAGAGTAGCCGTCGACGTTGCGGCTCGCGACGAGGTAGCGGCCGTCCCTCGAAAGCTCGACGCCCTCGACGTCCCAATCGTCGGGGGTGAGGTGATCGAGCGCGAGCGTCGCGAGGTCCAGGCGGGCGAGGCGCAGGAACTCCCCGTCGCGGTCCGTCGCAAGATAGACGCTCCCACCGTCGGGCGTCACGTTCGCGCCCGAGAACCGCGCATCCCCTTCGTGCGGGGTCAGGAGCGTGGCTTCGCCAGAATCGAGATCCAAGCGGTACAAATCGTTGTCGACATTGGAGTGGTGGCGGGAGACGATCAAGGCCCTCCCGTCCGGGTCCCAGTCTGCAACCGTGTGGTAGCCGGAGACCTGCCAGACCATCTTCGGCTCGCCGTCTACTACATCCTGGACGAAGACGTCGAAGTCCGTCCCGTTGCGCCGCGTCGCCGTATACGCGATGTGCCTTCCATCGGGCGAGAAACCTCCGGGGTAGTGAATCGCTTCGGGGGCGCGGGTGAGGTCCGTGACCTCACCATCCTCAAGCAGGAAGAGCTGAGAACGCTCGTTGCCGCCAGCGTCCATGCCGAAGAGGAGCCTGTCCTCCGTAGGCGAGTACCAGGCGCCCGAGACGCGTTCCTCGTAGAAGGTCAGCTGCTCCGGCCAGGTGGGGCCGTTAGCCTCAACCTCCCACACCTGCGGTACGCCGGTGATCTCCGTGAGGAAAGATACCCTCCTGCCGTCGGGCGAGAAGCTCGCTCCCCAGGCTCCCCTGACCTTCAGGTACCGCGCGAACTCGTAGGCCAACTCACTCCTCTCTCGTGCGAGCAGAGATTAAAGCACAACCGCCAAGGTCCCGGCTTCATTGGTTATACTCGGGCAAGCGTATCGGGAGGGAAGAACATGGTACTCAGACGCCTGCGCAGCATCTTCGGCGGGAACGCTCCGTCCACACAGGAACCATCGCCCCTCTACGGGTTGGATGAGGAAGAACGGGAGATGATCGGGACGGAGGAGGACCCGCTACGCAACTTCGAGGCCGCCATGCAGCGCAACGAGGAGGCCGAGCGGGCCGTCCACAACGGCGACACCGAGCGGGCCATCCACCTCTACGAGATCAGCATCTCAGAGGAGTTCGTCGGTAGCCACCCGTACGAGAGGCTGGCCTCGATCTACGAGCGCCGCCATAACCCAACAGAAGCCCTCCGCGTCTGTACGGCCTTCACGAACCTCGCAGCCAGCGGAAAGATGCCGCGCGGAGCCCAGCGCTCGGCCGACCGCAAGCTCCCCGAATTCGAGGCCCGCATCGAGCGCTACAGGCGCGCGATCCACGACCCGCAATAATTACCCTCCTTCAAATACCCATCCCGATCCCGTCCCACAGAGCGCTTTTGCGCTGCAGCCGATAGGTATGCGGGTTTCGCCCGTAACACACTCGTAACACGTTCTTAACGTGAACGTAACTGATTCACAAATAGACGCCGAAAATGATATGTAGCGACTTGTAACTCGATTGTAACGTAGTAAGGTCTCGGGCTTGTTGTGCAAGCGATCTGGAGGGGGACTCCTTGAAGTCTTGTCTCAAGATGCTCTTGGTGGCTGGCGTTTTTGCCGTATCGCTGGCTGTCTTTCAGGGTAATGCCCAGGCCGAGACCCAGCTAGCGAGCTGGTACGGACCTGGGCTGGAGGGTAACCTGACGGCGAGTGGGGACGTCTTCGAGCCCTACACCGAGTACACGGCGGCTTCACCGTACCTGCCTTTCGGCACGCACTTGCTGGTGACTTACGGGGATTACTCCGTGGTCGTCGAGGTCACGGACCGTGGGCCGTACGTGGCTGGCAGGGACATCGACCTCTCTGAGGCCGCTGCCGAGGCGATCGGGCTGACCTACACCGGCACCGACTACGTAGACGTGCAGGTACTCGACTACTAAGGGCCTCCGCCGAAGGTCGGCGAGACACGAGAGCGGGCGCGGCAAAATGCCGCGCCCGTTTTCTTATGGGGCGGCTCCCGTTCATTGCAGCTAGATAGTCTGTTGTTATGATCGGCTGGGGTTTGGAACAGCTTTAGTCATCGGCTCGCGCTGATGACGGTGCTCGGCTTTTCGCGGGGTTGGAGGAAAGCATATAATCCGGAGACGGAGGCGCCAGGACCAAGGGGGCGAGGTGGGAGTCGGGCTACAGGGGGTCAGGTTCTTCGAGTTCCTGACCGAGGAGGAGAGGGAGGAGTTCGCCGAGGTCTCTGAGCCCGTCTCTTTCGGGGCTGGGGAGGAGATCATCGAGGAGGGCACGGAGCCAGGGAGCCTCTTCGTGCTCGTCTCTGGCATCGTGGAGGTCAGGAAGAGGTTGGCTGGAGGAGGGAGCAGGCTCCTCGCCGAGATCGACGCCACGCACGAGAGGACGGTGGTGGGGGAGAGAGGGCTTCTCGGGGAGAGTGGGTCTTCTGCGACGGTCATGGCCGTAGGTCCTGTCGAGGCCATAAAGATCCCGCGCGATACCTTCAGGCGCATGATCGCAGCGGGGAGGCCTGCGGCCTTCAAGCTCTCATACCGCATCGCCCGCACCCTCGCGCGGAGGCTCACACGCCTCGACGACGAGGTGGTAGAGGCTATAAGGGAGCTTCAGAGCAGGGGGGAGACGGACATAGAGGCCTTCCGCGACCGCCTGATCACGGACTGGTCCGTGTAGAGGAGCCCTTGTGCGAGAGACACCGGACTTGAGGGACGTACCGATCTTCAAGCACCTCGACGCTGACGAGAGGGCGGAGTTCGAGGAGATCCTGGAGCCCGCCAGCTTCGAGGCTGGGGAGATGATCTTCGATGAGGGCGGGCCCGAGGAGCGTTTGTACGTGATCACCTCTGGCACCGTCGAGGTGTACAAGAGGGTGCTCCCAGGGCGCAGGCAACACCTTGCGACCATCGAGGCGCCGAGCGTGGTCGGCGAGATGGGGCTCCTCACGGAGCCAAGGGCTGCGGCAAGCGTCGAGGCGAGGACGAGGGTCGAGGCGCACGGCGTGGATAGGGACACACTCCTCGAGATGCTCGACGCCGACTCCCCCGCGGCCTGCAAGCTCATCTACGAGATCGGAAGAACCCTCGCCGAGCGCATGGCCGCGACGAACGAGACGGTGGCCGAAGTCATCTCCCGCCTCGAGAATGCAGGCGCCGGAGGCATAGGAGACGTGGACGTCTTCCGTGACCAGCTCGTTCGGGACTGGAGCTTCTAGAAGCCGGGTACGGGCACCTCGTCGAACATCTCTTTATCGGCGCCGCACTCGGGGCACTTCCCGGGCAGCTCGCCCTCCACACGGTAGCCGCAGTTGGTGCAGGCCCAATTCAGGGGTACTGCCTCGCCTTGGTTTTCATGGCTCTCCTCGGTCATGGGGATTCCTCCTATTGTGGCTGACGATTCCACCATTATGACATCGCGTGGGCTCTTAGCCACACAACGGCCGAGGAGGCAAGTTCTCTGAACTTCGCTCGTGCGGAATTTCGCCTTTGAGGTCTTCTCTGAAGTTCGTCTTTCCGAAGGCCTACGAACTTCACCTCTGGATAATTCTCGGAACTTCGCCTTGAGACGTAGTTCTCGGCAAGTTCGGATGATCCGCTACACCCAGCGGCGCACCTGCGCCTTATAGGCGCGATACTCCGCCCCGAAGGTACGTTCCAGGTAGCGCTCCTCGCGCCCAATCACCTCGCGCTGCATCACGGTAACCACCAAAGGCAATAAGAGCATCGCCCAAAGCGAGTTACGAACAGAGGCGATGCCAGCGTAGATCATCGCCAGGGCCAGATAGCTTGGGTTGCGGGAGTAGTGGAACGGGCCTTCCATGGTCAGCCTCGGCACGGGCTTGTCGGTGCGTAGAGGCACGTCAGCTTTTCGTATCGTCCTTAAGAACCACCCGTTTAGCACCAACCCGCCACCCACAAGCGACAAACCAAGCCCCCGCGCCATCCCGCGCGGGAGGAAGGAGACGTGCCTTCTTGTGTCGAGCATCAGCCCAAGGAGGAGGGGCAATGCGTAGATCAGGGGCGGGGGTACGCGGATGCCAGGGTTATCCTGATCGTCGGTCATACGATCTCCTCTCCGTTGCCTCCTCCGACCATCCTACCTATTGACTCGGGTACGTGGAAGAGCCCTAGTTGGATAAGAAGGCCAAGGCGGTCAGGCACACCCCAGTGCTCTACCATCTTCCCACCTTCAAAGCGCGCGATGTCTATCACATCAATCCCAATCGGCTTCCCCGTCGGGGACTGTCCCATGAAGGGCCCCTCGTGAGTACCCCGCGAGCGGAAGTGCCCCCACACCTTATCCTCATCCGCCACCATCTGAACGACCTCGTAGCTCAGATCAGGAAACGCCCGACGCAGCGACCGGATAACGCTCTTGAGTCCCTCTCTGCCTTGGGGCAACCCCTGTTGGTGTTCGACGAGCTCCTCGGCGACCACCTCGTCCACCACTGACAGGTCTCCTCCGCCGAAGCCTTCGAGCAACAGCCGCTCGAGGCGATGAAGGTTCTCTTCGGGCACCGCTCTGGCCTCCTTCTTTTCGGCTCTGTTCGCTGGTGCTCCCGCTGTGCCTAGGGAGCCGTCCGGGTTGTTATTATGCCTTGGTATGCCTTGAGCGCCTCAGCTGCACTCTTCTCGCCATTACCCACCGAAGTGCCTAGAAGGTGTCTTCTGCGAAGTTGGCGTCAGATCTCCTCTTGCGGATATGATGCCTTTGTTGCGTGTGCTCGGAGAAGGAGGCTCTAGAGGACATGCCGCTCTCCCTAGAAGAGAAAGTGCACCTGCT